>CATPCO010000461.1 GCA_955652925.1 uncultured Xanthobacteraceae bacterium
AATTTTCAGCTTTGCGGCGATCTCCTCGACCGCCACCGCAGCCGATATCCGTCCCTCGGCCACTGCCGCCTCAAGTCGCGGCAGCTCTTGTTTGAGCACAGGATCTGACCGCAAGCGCGAGAGCATTCGCTCCTCCAGCATGGCCCACATCCACTTGACCTGCTGATCGCGCCTGCGTGCTGCAAGCTCCCCTGTTTCGATCATACGCCGGCGATGGTCGACGACAGCATCCCAAAGTTCAGGGATGCCGGCACCGGTCAACGCCGAATAAGTCACAACTGGGGGCGACCAATGCCGTGAGCGCGGCGCGAGAATATGGAGCGCCGCCCGATATTCTGCGGCCGCCGCGAGCGCCCGCTCGACATTGTTGCCATCCGCTTTGTTGACGGCGATCATATCGGCAAGCTCGACCACGCCTTTTTTGAGCCCCTGCAGCTCATCGCCGGCGCCCGGCAGCATCAGCACCAAAAAGAAGTCGGTCATATCGGCGACCACCGCCTCGGATTGGCCCGCGCCCATGGTCTCGACCAACACAGTGTCATAGCCGGCAGCCTCGAGGATGAGCATGCATTCACGCGTCTTCGCGGCGACGCCGCCCAGCGTGCCGGAAGAAGGCGAGGGGCGCACGAATGCATGGGCGTCGCTGGCAAGGCGGGTCATGCGCGTTTTGTCCCCGAGAATCGAGCCGCCGCTGCGCGCGGATGAAGGGTCGACTGCAAGCACTGCAACCCGGTGCCCGCGACCGGTGAGTCGCGTGCCGAGTGCTTCGATGGTGGTGGATTTTCCGACGCCGGGCGCGCCGGTAATGCCGGCCCGCACGGCCTTGCCGGTAAAGGGCAATAATTCCTGGACAAGCCTGCGGGCCGCGGCCTGGTGATCGCCGCGGCGGCTCTCGACGAGCGTAATGGCGCGCGCGATGGTGGCGCGCTCGCGCGCGCGCACGCCGCGCATGAGGTCGGCAATATTGGGCGGCGCGGGCTCGGGCGGCGGCATGTGGAGCGGATATTTGCTATGAATTTCAGCGATTTACCTGGAACCTGCAGCAGGCCGTCCCCAATCACTAATAAGAGGTAAAGTTCCTTCTCGCGGCCACAAATGCGGGGCTATTATAGCGCGCGACGCGGTCTGGGAGGGATGGATGGGGCGACAGGCAACGGCCGCTCGGGCGAAATCCCTATTAGCGATTCTTGTTTTCGGAGCTTCACTCTTTCTGGGTGCCGCCGGCGAGATCGCCAGCGCAGCCGATCTCATCTGGGAAGTCGAGAATCCCTTCCGGTTTTTCAAGCCGAGCCGATCATTTGCAGTTCACGAGGCGGCATTCCACGCAGCACGGGGCGATCCGTCGCGACCGCTGCCGCCGGACATCATTTGGCGCACCGAAAGGGCACTCAATGATCCCGACTGCAAGGACAGCTCCACACCTGATCGCTGCGCGGCAACTGCGGGCAAACGCTACCAGCAGAGCCGGCTTGGCTGGGCGGCACAGACGCTCGGAGAAACCTGCTACGAGAGCAGCGCATCGCTGCGCCGATATTCGCCCACGTGCGAGCGCAAATACACTTGGGGCACGGTACGGGAGGATTACGTCCTGCCCGATGCTCATACGGTTCTCATCCGGATAGCGCCGGAGCTGCTTGCAAACCTGGCCGGCGACTGCGCGTGGACGTGGCAGCCGCGCAGAGCAGGCGGCAAGTCCGAGAGCAAGCGGATTCCCTGCAAGGACAAGCTGACGATCGCACGTGTCCCGTTCGCTCTTGATCAGAAGAGTTCCGGGGTTGCGGTCACGGCCAAGTTGCCCGATGGCCGCGAGCTCGCGGAGCAGGTCGTGGTCGAGGATCTCTTCATCGTCGCATTGGGCGATTCCTTTGCTTCAGGCGAGAGCAACCCCGACCGGCCGGTGCAGTTCAGCCCGGCGCGCGAGATGGTGTACGACCCGATCGTGCTCACCGCGCAGGTCTACCTGAAAGAGCGTGCGGCGGCGAAGATGCCGAGCTTCGGGCTTGCGTCGAATGATGAGCCTAATCCGAAGGTCTTGCCGCGGCGCTTCATGGATGATGAGGCGAGCGAGCGCTTCTACAAGCTCGGGTCACCCGAGTTTACCGCCGCGTTCGAGAAGGCGGCGGCGCGCTGGCTCAGCCGCGACTGCCATCGCTCGCAGTATGGCTATCCATTTCGCGTGGCGATTGAGCTCGCGCTGGAAAATCGCCACCGGTCAGTAAGCCTTGCAAGCTTCGCCTGCTCCGGTGCCGACATCGCCGAGGGTCTCTTTGTTGATATGGATCCGCGCGAAGGCGCGAGCGAAATCCCCGGCGGCAAGGTTCGCGCGCAGCTTGATCAATTGAGCGATCTTCTGTGCCGCGGGCCCCGCTCGCACAACGCGAGCTATACGCTGCCGATCTACACACATGGCAGCGCACACATATCGGAGCAGAGAATCAGCAAGAGCTGGTGCCCGCCGCAATTGCGCAAGCGTCCGATCGACGTAGTGCTCATGTCCATCGGCGGCAATGATGTGGGATTCGGCGCGTTGGCAGCATTTTCCCTGACCGAGAGCCTTGGAGATCTCGCACCGATTGCTGCACTGGCCGGCCGCGGGGCGCGCTACGGGCCGCAGCTCGCACGCGCTTACCTCGGTGTGCTGGATCAGCGCATGAAAGCCGTCAAAGATGCGCTCCGCGATGGCTTTGGGGTTGCGCCCGAACGGGTCGTCCAATCATCCTACGAGCCGATCCAATACGACGAGACCGGCGCGCTCTGCGGCTCGCAGCCGACCTTGGGCATGGACGTGCATCCCGGACTGCAACTCAATCGGCAGCGGCTGCACGAGACGGCGGACTTTCTCGTCGAGCTGCTTGCGCGGCTCGAATGCATTTCAGGCGGCAAGAGCAACGCCAAATGTCCGGCCGGCCTCGCGACCGGCGCGGGCACCGGTTTTCGCCTCGTGACGGATCACATTCCCGAATTCGGCAAGCGGGGACTATGCGCGCGCGACCCGAAACGTGCGCTGGCAGACGGGATTGCGATGCGGATGCCGCGCAAGCCCGCAAACGGCGACCCCTTTCAGCCTTATTCACCGGCGGCGACGCTGCCCTATGCGCACCATTGGCGCCTGTTCCGCACGCCAAACGACGCTTTCCTGACCGCCAATACCCATCGGGAAGGCACCCCGATAATCGACATTCTGCAACCCGCCTATGCCGCGCTCTATAGCGGCGCGATCCATCCCACCGCAGAGGCACATGCCATCGTTGCCGATCACGTGGTGCGGCACGTGCGCGCCATCGTGGACAAGCCGCCTGCCAAGCAGGACGTCGTCGAAGGAAACGCGCAGTGATTTCTCTTCGGCACTAGCGTGTTTCGCTGAGATCGAGCCAGCAGGTCCACCTCTCCCCGTCGCAAGTCGGGCTTGCCCGACTTGCGCACTACACTGCGCAACCCGGGCAAGCCCAGGTTGCGGGGAGAGGTACCGCGGGCTGCACCACTGCGTGGTAATCGAACGTCAGCGAAACACGCTCTAACCGACGGGAGCTATGAGCCGGGCTTCCGGGTCGTCGCATGTGCCGTCGCCTGTTATTATATCTGGCCAACAACCGGGAGCGCACAGATGAACATTGCGTTGACCCGCGCAGCCGACAGTTTGCCCCGCCGGGCCTTCACGGTCCATGACATCCGCCGCATGGTCGAAGCGGGGATCATCGCCGAAGACGAGCCATTTGAGCTGATCGAGGGGGACCTGGTGATGATGGCCTCAAAAGGCTACGCACATGAGTTGATCAAGGGTGCTCTAGCCGTGGCAATTGCTCGCGCACTGCCGGACGATATGACAATGGGTCCGCAGATGACGATCCAGTTTGCGGATGCGACTCTATTGGAGCCTGACTTGGCGGTATTCAAACGCAGCGCGCGGATCAGGTCAGATGCAAACTTTACTTATATCGCGCCGGGCGGACTAATGCTTGCGATCGAGGTGGCTGCGTCAAGCCTGACATATGATAAAGGGCTAAAAGCGCGGCTCTACGCCCGCCACGGTGTTCATGAGTTCTGGGTGACCGATGCCAACGAGCGTGTAACCTGGGTCCATACCGGTCCGACCGGCGAGACATGGTCGTCGATCGTGGAGCACGGACCTGACGAGGCGCTGACGACGCCGGCGCTCCCGAACTTCTCGATCCGGCTCAGCGAAATCGGCTGATTACGATTGATGAGGACGCACTTATGAACGTTGCGGTCACCCGAGCAGCAGATGATTTACCCCGCCGCGCATTCACTGTCGACGATATTTCCCGAATGATGGAAGCCGGCATCTTCGCCGAAGACGAGCGGTTTGAGTTGATCGAAGGGGATCTCGTCATGATGAACCCGCAGCACATCGCGCACGATCGTATCAAGACCGTGCTCAACATGGCGCTCGTTCGGGCGGCACCTGCGGATGTCTTTGTCGGCGTCGAAGTCACCATCGAGCTTGCCCGCAATGTTTTGGTGCGGCCGGACATCGCGGTGATCTCGCAGTCCGTCTACGACGCCGATCCGAAAACCTTTGCTCGGCCGCGACCGGAAGATATCTTGCTGTTGATTGAGGTCGCTTCCTCGAGCATTTCTTATGACCGGCGCGTGAAAGCGCGGCTTTATGCCCGCCACGGTATCCGTGAGTTCTGGGTGATCGATGCCAACGAGCGCACCACCTGGATCCACACCGGTTCGACCGGCGAGAGATGGTCATCCATTGTGGAGCGGGCGCCGAACGAAGCGCCGACGACGCCAACGTTGCCGAAGCTTTCGATCCGGCTTAGCGAGATTGGCTGATCATTCCGCCGCCTCGCGCCGGTGGCCGAGCCGTTCGTTGAGCTTGTCGAGCAGCGTCTCGGCAGCCTCCGCGATCACCGTGCCCGGCGGGAAAATCGCCTCGGCTCCGGCGCGCCTGAGCTCCTCGTAATCCTGCGGTGGGACGACGCCTCCGACCACAATCATGATATCGCCGCGGCCTTCCTCAACCAGCGCCGCCTTGAGCTCCGGCACCAATGTGAGGTGGGCGCCGGCAAGCGACGACACTCCGACAATATGCACGTCATTCTCCACCGCCTGACGCGCGGCTTCCGCCGGAGTGGCGAATAAGGGACCGATATCGACGTCGAAACCGAGATCCGCAAAGGCCGTGGCGATCACCTTTTGCCCCCGGTCATGGCCGTCCTGGCCGATCTTGGCCACGAGGATTCGGGGCCGGCGGCCTTCGTCGCGCTCGAACCCGGTGACGCGCCTTTGCACGCGCGCCCTAACATCAGACATGGTGCCGATCTCCCGGCCGTAGACCCCCGTGATGGCTTTGATGGGCGCGCGGTGCCGGCCGAAGACCCGCTCCAGAGCGGCGGAGATTTCGCCGACAGTCGCCTTGGCGCGCGCGGCATCGATCGAAAGCGCGAGCAGATTGCCGTTGCCTCCGGCGGCAGTGCGCGTCAACGCGGCGAGCGCCTCCTCGACGGCTTTCGGGTCGCGCTCGCGGCGCAGCCGATTGAGCTTCTCGATCTGCAACTGCCGAACTGCGGCATTGTCGACCTTGAGCAGCGCAATGGGTTCTTCCTGCTCCGGGCGATATCTGTTGACACCGATGACGGCCTGCTGACCGCTATCAACACGGGCCTGGGTTTTAGCGGCGGCTTCCTCGATACGCAGTTTCGGCAGTCCCGCCTCGATGGCTTTCGCCATGCCGCCCATCGCTTCGATCTCGCGGATATGCGCCCACGCGGCGTTCGCAAGATCATAGGTCAGGCGCTCGACGAAGAACGAGCCGCCCCACAGATCGATTGTCCGGGTTATGCCGCTCTCCTGCTGGAGCACGATTTGGGTGTTGCGTGCAATCCGGGCGGAAAAGTCGGTCGGCAGTGCCAGCGCCTCATCGAGTGCGTTCGTGTGCAGCGACTGAGTCTGTCCTTGGGTCGCCGCCATCGCCTCGATCGCGGTGCGAACGACGTTGTTAAAAACGTCCTGCGCGGCGAGCGACCAGCCCGACGTCTGGCAATGGGTCCGCAAAGCAAGCGAGCGCGTATCCTTGGGCTCGAACTGCTTCATCAGTTTCGCCCACAGCAATCGCGCGGCGCGCAACTTCGCCACTTCCATGAAGAAGTTCATGCCGATTGCCCAAAAGAAGGAAATCCGCGGGGCAAAGCGATCGACTTCAAGGCCTGCCCGAATGCCGGCGCGCACGTATTCAAGGCCGTCGGCAAGCGTGTAGGCGAGCTCCAGATCCTGTGTCGCGCCCGCCTCTTGCATGTGATAGCCCGACACCGAGATCGAGTTGAACTTCGGCATATGCGCGGCGGTGAAAGCAAAAATGTCGGAGATGATGCGCAGCGATGGCTGTGGGGGATAGATATAGGTGTTACGCACCATGAATTCTTTGAGGATGTCGTTCTGAATGGTGCCCGAAAGCTGTGCCGGGGCCACGCCCTGTTCTTCACCGGCCACGATGTAGAGCGCCAGCACCGGCAGCACGGCACCGTTCATCGTCATCGATACCGAGATCCGGTCGAGTGGGATGCCCGCAAACAGCGTGCGCATGTCATAGATTGAATCGATCGCAACGCCAGCCATTCCGACGTCGCCGGCGACACGCGGGTGATCGGAATCGTACCCGCGGTGGGTCGGCAGATCGAAGGCGACCGAAAGGCCTTTCTGGCCGGCAGCGAGGTTGCGGCGATAGAAAGCGTTGGACTCTTCGGCGGTCGAGAAGCCGGCATATTGCCGGATGGTCCACGGTTGCGTGACATACATCGTGGGGTAGGGACCGCGCAGATAGGGCGGTATGCCGGGATAGCCGTCGAGAGAATCGAGGCCGTTCACGTCCGCCGGACCATAGGCCGGCTTTACCGCGATGCCTTCGGGCGTGATCCAGGACGCCGCACCCGCCCCGATTGGCGGCAGGGGCGGCTCCGTGAACTCGACTTTACCGAACTCCGGAATGCGCGTCATAGGCGGTAAACCCAACTCTCGAGGTGAATGTAGGCTCTAATGGGCGACCAGTGAATGGATCGTTTGCAATATGCCGAGAGCATCGCAGCCGGGAAAAACGAAGCCTTGGATGCCAGCCTGCCGAAGCGCGGCTTCCAACTCCCCCGGCTGCCCGGCCATCCATACCGCCGCGCCCGCGGCGCGCAATTCCTCGGCGGCTGCGCTCGCTTCGCGCGCGTAAATCTCATCCGACGAACACAGGCAGGCGAGCTTGGCGGGCGACCCTCGGAACGCTGCGATCATCTCACCACGTTCGCTGAAGCCGGGATTGGTCAGAGCTTCGATGCCGCCGGCCTCAAACAAGTTGCTGGCGAAATTCGCCCGCGGACCGAAATCGGAAACCATCCCGAGACTGGCAAGAAATATCTTGGGCCGTGCTCCGGTGCGCGAAAGCATCGCATCGGAGGCATCGCGCAAGGCTTCAAACGGCTCGGCGAGCCGAACGGGCCGCAGCGGCTCGCAGGGGATTGAAATTGCATATGTGGGCATCTGTGCGCGCGGCACATTGAGCACCGCCACCGGGGCTTGCGCAAGATCGGGAAAATCACTCGTCCCAATCAATGGATCTTTGCGTCGTGCCACCGCGGCCTGGCGCTGCGCGCAAACAGCGGCGATCTTTCGCTGGATCATTCCTTCCTGCAGGGCGGTCCACGCTCCGCCCGCTTTCTCGATCAGTTGAAACTCGGCCCATGCTGCGCGGCAGAGCTGATCGGTGAGCATTTCCAGTGAGCCCGATCCGGCTGCCGGATCGCTCACTCGCGCAAGATTCGATTCTTCCAGGAGGACCAGCTGAGTGTTGCGCGCAATGCGCCGGGCAAAAGGATCCGGCAGTCCCACTGCCAGGGTGAACGGCAGTACCGTGATGGCATTCGCGCCGGCAATACCCGCCGAGACGACCGCAATGGTTGCTCGCAACATGTTCGCGTAAGGATCGCGCTTCGTCATCATACGCCACGCAGTCTCGGCCGCGATGAAGGCGGATGCGGGGGCAAGCCCACACGCCTCCTCGATGCGCGCCCATAATTTGCGCGCCGCGCGAAACTTCGCGATTGTCAACAGTTGATCGGCATCCGCCGCGAGGCGAAAATAAATCATCCGGCGTGCAGTATCGAGCCCAACTCCTCCTGCCTCGAGCGCACGCAGATACTCGACGGCGACCGCCAGAGCGTAGGCGAGTTCCTGTGCTTCCGACCCTCCGGCATTGTGCACGATGCGTGCATCGGCAGGCGCGAACGGCCCCTGGAGTTCTTGCGCGGCGAGATCGGTGAGAAGGCCAGCGAAGTCGGAGGCAATGGAATTCCAGGCACGGCTGCCACCGCCTGCCGCAACCGCGGCGCCGATGGGATCAATCCCAAAGGCAACTTTGCCCCAAGCCGCGGTTGCCGCGTTGCGCTTTAACGGCGCCGCCAGTTTTTGCACCAGCGCGATTGGCTCGGCGGGTAGATCGAGATCAAGCGCAATGCCGCTTCGAAAATCGACACCCTCAACTGCGCGGGCAATCACCTCCTCGCTCGCAACCAGACCATAGCCGTATGCTCCTATGGCTCCTGTAAGTTGGAGCGAGAGACCATTCGCCCCATTCGCGAGATCATGCAGACATTGCGCATTGGCGACGACCGGATCGGGATGGTCGACGCGTTGCATCACCACCCAAGCCGTGCCGACCGGACGTGCAACGATGGGCGATGCTTTGTCGCTGCGCGGGCTGAGTGGACCGATTGAGAGCCCGTCATAGGTTTTGGCGACGAGCTTGCTCTCGAACGACTCGCCTTGGAGAACTCTTTCGACGAGGTTGAGCCATTGCTCGCGCGTGGCGCGGGGAAACTCGCTGCCAAGAGTGAAGTTGTCGCACAATCCATCGCTCATGATCGAGTCTTTTTGTCACTCAAGGCGTTCGATGCCCCTTCTGTCTAGACGCGCAAGCGCCTCGCGCACGCGCATGCCGCCGATCATGCGCTCCGGCGCGACTTCCGCAAGCGGCACCAGCATGAACGCGCGCTCGAACAGCCGGGGATGCGGCAGAGTGAGCTCCGGCGTTTGTAGTTTCAGGTCGTCATAGGCGAGAAGGTCAACGTCGATTGGGCGTGGTCCCCAGCGGCGCTCGTTGCCGCGGTCGCGCCCGAGCGCATTTTCGACTGCCTGCGCCCGCTCGAGGACCTGATGGGGCGTGAGGCTGGTCTCGACTGCAATACAGATATTAATAAACGCCGGCTGATCCTCGACACCCCACGGGGCCGTGCGGTAGGCCGAAGAGCGTGCCAGGAGCCGTATGCCGCTCTTGCCGCAAAGGAGCGTGATCGCCTCATCGAGCGTCCTGCGCGCGTCGCCGACGTTGCCTCCCAGCCCAAGGAATGCTTTGACCATTTGATCTCAGCCCTTGGAGCGGCGGCTGCGAGTGATACTTACACCGACATCAGCAAAGGTTGCGGCAATAGGCGCATGCGGCTTGTGCACCGTGACGCGAATGCTCGTGATCAAGGGGAAACGGCCGAGCACGGCCTCGGCGACAGCGCCTGCGGCAGCCTCCACCAGCCGGTAGCGGCGGGCGCAAAACGCCCGGGTCGCAATCGCTACGACCTCATCGTAGCCGACGGTATGTGCGAGCTTGTCGGAACGTGATGCTTCGGTCAGATCGATATCCAGCATGAGGTCAAGGGTGAAGGTCTGGCCGACTTTCGCTTCATGCTGCATCACGCCGTGATAGGCATGGAGCGCAAGCCCCGAAATGAACACGGCATCGCTCATCGCATGCTCGCAATGGCGGCGGCTACCCGGACCGCCTGGACGGTTTCGGCGACGTCATGGGTGCGAATGATTGCGGCCCCGTTTGCCACCGCAAGGACATGCGCGGCAATCGATCCGCCGAGCCGCTGATCCGGTGGAGCTGGAGAAACGCTCGCGATGAAGCGCTTGCGCGAGGCACCCACAAGAAGCGGCAGGCCGAACGATTTGAGCTCGCGCAATCGCGCGATGGCGATCAAGCTTTGCTGTGGCGTCTTGCCAAATCCGATCCCCGGATCGAGCACGATTTGATCCCGGGCGATTCCCGCGCTTTCTGCTATGCGCAGGGAGCGCGCAAAGAACCCGCTGATGTCAGCCATAATGTCAATTGATGGATCGGCATGCTGGCGATTGTGCATGATGATGACCGGCGCCCCATGCTTTGCTGCCACTGCCGCCATGTCCCCGTCGCGTTGCAGCCCCCACACATCGTTGATGACTGCCGCGCCCGATGCCAGCGCCCACTCGGCAACGCTGGCCTTCATGGTATCGATCGAGACCGGTATGCCGAGCGCGACCGCGGCGGGCAGAATTGGGGCCAGCCGTCGCATTTCCTCATCGATCGCCACTGCTTTTGCGCCGCCATACGGGCGGGTCGATTCCGCGCCGATATCCAGGATATCGGCGCCCTCCGATATCATCCGTCGCGCCTGCTCCAACGCGTTCGGCGGCTCTATGAAGCGGCCACCATCTGAGAACGAGTCCGGCGTTACGTTGAGAACGCCCATGACGGCAGGTGTCGCCCGCGCAAGCAACCGTGCGAGCCGGTTAAGGCCGGGCCGCTGATCAGTTTCCACATTGGAACCAGGAGGCGCGACAACCATGCCGTGGCTTTGGGCCCCACAAAGGACAGCTGTCAAGCGGTGGAAATTCGGAGCGACGCGAGGCCGCCGGTGCGCCGTTCAGTAGGTGATTTTTTGCGTCAGCTTGCGCGCGTGCTCGATCCAGCGAGTAACCAGGCTCACTGAGGGAAGAAATCGGACCAGCTTACGTCTCCTATTCGTCTCCGCCATGGACTGGGCGAGCTTGCGCGGATTGCGGTATTTCAATTCCTTGACCGTATCCACCCCGACCTCGCGCAGCAGCTCCGCATATTCTTTGCCCATCCCTTTGATGCGCAATTTGTCTGCAATGTTGGCCCAGCGCAGCAATGTCTTTTCATCAATGTTGATTTGGCTCGCCAGGAGCTTGCGTCCCTTCGGGCTTTTGGCGGCTTCCAGCAGCTTCTCGGTCGTTCTGATGCCTAGCGCTCTCAGGGCAGTAGCCTGCTCCTCATCGAGGTCTTCGATCATGCTGAGAGGATAGGTCATCGAATTTTCCTCGCTCGCGGGCCAGCCCTAATCCAAGAAGCTGTCCGCGACCGGGGATCGCGCCGACGCTCGCACAAACTGCGCCTTCCCCTGCGCATTCACAAATGGCGATATGCGGCAGCCCCTTACCGCGGCCCTGCCGTGCACGCCTGCACTGGCGGCGAGACGTCCGATGAAGTCGTCCATGTGCCCCTCGCCCCGCCCTGCACTTACGGCAGGTTAACCGTTATAATACGCGCCGAAAACTCGATAAAACAAGCAGGTCCACGCAAAGTGAGCGGCGCTGTTGCATTTGAGCATCAGCTTTGCATTCTCGACTTCGCGCAATGCACAGGCCATGACGTGAGCCTGCAATCATGTCCGCAGGCAAAATGAGCGCCCGGCATCACCAAAACGGACGCACGGTTGAACCGCCGCCGTTGAACGGCGACAATGGACAAAATCGAAGACGAGGGTCACGTCATGGCCAATGTTGATAAAGAGGGCACCATCTTTGTCGGGAAGAGCTCCAAGCCCGAACTGTTGACGCTTGCGCTTGCCAACCGCCACGGGCTCGTTGCTGGGGCGACAGGCACCGGCAAGACCGTTACGTTGCAGGTGCTCGCCGAAGGCTTGTCGCGGGCGGGTGTGTCGGTCTTTGCCGCGGACATCAAAGGCGATCTTTCCGGGATCTCGGAAACAGGTGAAGCCAAGGAGGCGTTCGTCAGTCGGGCGAAGGGCCTCGGCTTCGAGTATGAGGCCGATCAGTTCCCGGTGATTTTCTGGGATCTGTTTGGTGAGCAGGGCCATCCCGTTCGCGCCACCATCTCGGAGGTGGGACCGCTGCTGCTCTCGCGGCTGATGGATCTCAACGATATTCAGGAAGGCGTGCTGAATATCTGTTTTCGGGTTGCTGACGAGCAGGGGCTTCTCATCCTCGATCTCAAGGACTTGCGTGCCGTACTTGGATACATTGCAGAGCACGCCGCGGAGCTGACCGTTCGCTATGGCAACGTATCCAAAACGACAATCGGGACGATCCAGCGCCAGCTCCTCGTTCTGGAGAATCAAGGTGCCAACAAGTTCTTCGGCGAGCCTGCGGTGTCACTGAAGGATTTCGTCCGGACCGATCGGGACGGGCGCGGATACATCAATATCCTCGCCGCCGACAAATTGATGGAAAGCCCGCGGCTCTATGCCACATTTCTTTTGTGGTTGCTCTCCGAGCTGTTCGAGCAGTTGCCCGAGGTGGGCGACCAGCCCAAGCCCAAGCTGTGCTTCTTCTTTGATGAAGCTCACCTGCTCTTTACCGATGCCCCCAAAGCGTTGCTCGACAGGATTGAACAGGTTGTCCGATTGATCCGCTCGAAGGGCGTAGGGGTCTACTTCGTCACGCAAAACCCGCTGGACGTTCCCGACAAGGTGCTCGGCCAGCTGGGCAATCGCGTTCAGCATGCGCTGCGCGCATTTACCCCTCGCGATCAAAAATCAGTGCGGGCGGCCGCTGAAACTTTCCGCCCCAATCCCAAGCTCGATGTGGTCAAGGCCATCACCGAGCTCGGGAAGGGAGAGGCGCTGGTATCGTTCCTTGAAGGAAATGGCACGCCCGCAATGGTCGAGCGGTGCATGATCCGTCCGCCCTCCGCGCGTGTGGGTCCGATCACTGCGGAGGAACGCAAGGCGCTCATGGCCAAAAGCCCGATCAAAGGCAAATACGACGAGGCGATCGATTCGGAATCCGCCTACGAGGTGCTCCAGAAGCGCGTTTCGTCCGGTGCGGCCCACCCGATCGAGGCACCCCCCCAGCAGCCGGCCCCTTCCCAGCAGCCGGCGCAAGCACCCGCATCGGGTTGGTTTGCTCGGGCGTGGGCAGCATTCACGGCCACCCTGAGCAATATTTTCGGCATCAACCAGCCACGCGGGCAGCGGCTCTCGCCCACCCAAGCCATGGCACGAAAAATCGCACGCTCGGTAACGGACCGCGTCGCCGGCCAAATCGCCGCCGATATCGGGAAATCACTTGGCGGGAAGACGGGCAGCTCGGTCGGTCGCTCGATTGTGCGCGGTACCATGGGTGGCATTCTGCGGCGCTGAGGAACGAGGGGGGTAAACATGATGACCCCGTTGGAAGCGCTTCCGGCCGTATTGGCGCAAATCGATGCCAATCTGCCGCAAAGCCTCGACCGCCTGTTCGACTTCCTGCGCATACAGTCGATTTCAACCGACCCCGCCTATCGGGAGCAATGCCTGGAGTCGGCGCGATTTGTCGCCGCGGAGCTTTCCGCAATGGGCTTCGAGACAAGCCTCCGACCGACGCAAGGCCATCCCGTTGTTGTGGGCAGTGCCAACGGCTCGGGTGGGTCTCGCGGCGCACCGCGGGTTCTGTTTTACGGGCATTACGATGTTCAGCCTGTCGATCCCCTCGATCTGTGGGATGCCCCTCCATTTGCGCCGCGTTTGATCACGCAGCCGGACGGCCGCAAAGCCATCGTCGCCCGCGGTGCTTGTGACGACAAAGGGCAGGTCATGACTTTCGTGGAGGCATGCCGCGCCTTCAAGACCGTGATGGGGCAGTTGCCGCTGCCGATCACGTTCATGATCGAGGGCGAGGAGGAGTGCGGCTCCACTCATTTGTTTGACTTCGTCAAGAACCACGCACAGGAGTTCAAGCTCGATCTCGCCCTCGTATGCGACACCAGCATGTGGGATCCGGTGACACCGATGGTGACCACGTCGCTGCGTGGGCTCGTATACGAGGAGGTGAAGATTACCTGTGCCGACCGCGACCTGCATTCCGGCTTGTTCGGAGGGGCTGCACAAAATCCCCTTCGCGTGCTCGCGCGTATTCTGGCGGACATGCACGATGAGAATGGACGCGTGACCATTCCGGGCTTCTATGCGGGCGTTCATGACTTGCCGCCAGACATCAAAAAAGACCTTGCCGCCCTTGATCTCAATCCGGAGGATCTCCTGGGACCGGTCGGGCTCAAGGTTCCCGCGGGCGAGAGCGACCGGATGGTCATCGAGCAGATTGCCACCCGGCCCACAGCCGAGATCAACGGCATGGTGGGGGGCTATACCGGAGAAGGAGCAAAGACGGTCATTCCAGCCCATGCGACCGCGAAAGTCTCGTTTCGCCTCGTCGGCGAGCAGGATCCGGAAAAGATTCGTGACGCCTTCCGTTCGTTCGTGCGAGAGCGCCTGCCCGCGGACGCGAACGCCGATTTCAAGAACTTCGGCCTCGCTCCGGCAACCGAGCTTCCTTTCGACAGTCCTGCGCTTGCGAGAACCCGCGAAGCGCTTTCCGCCGAATGGGGCAAGCAGGCCGTCACCGTCGGGGAAGGCGGCTCGATCCCCATTGTCGCGGATTTCAAACGGGTGCTGGGGATGGATACGATCATGGTCGGCTTTGCGCTCGACGATGACCGCGTGCACTCCCCGAACGAAAAATACGACCTGACGTCATTCCATAAAGGAACGCGCAGCTGGGCACGGATCCTGGCGGCTTTAGCCGAGTGAAGGCGTAGCTTCAGCGCGCCTGAGGCGGTTTTTTTCGCGCTCCCCGCGGCAGCGTCGCCGGCCAGCTCACGATACGGTCCTCCAGCTGATCATCCGGAACTTCGTCCTCGCTCGCGCCGACCCTGCCGCGTACCGAGATGCCGGCGAGATGGACTGTTTCCGGGTCGCCGGAAACGAGCGGATGCCACCAAAGGAGATCCTTGCCTTCCGCCAACCGGCGGTAGGCACAGCTCGATGGCAGCCAGACGATCCGGCCGACATTTCGCGGGGTCAGCCGGACACAATCCTTCACCCGGCTGGTCCGATGGGGATAATCGCGGCAGCGGCAAGTCTCGCCATCGAGCAGCCGGCAGCCCACGTCGGTGAAATAGGTGCGCGAGGCATCCTCCTCATCCTCAAGCTTGACCAGGCAGCAGCGGCCGCACCCGTCACAGAGGCTTTCCCACTCGGAATCACTCATTTCCCGCAAGGACTTACGGCGCCAGAACGGAACATCCTCAGCGGTCATTGCGCAATTGTCCTCACCCGTCACGCTCGCTTGTCTCTCCGGCTGCCGCGAATCCCGGCCCCGAAATGTAGTATTGCACGATTTCCATTCACCTTGTGGCTCTCCCGTCATAGTTTGGAACCACCCTTTCGGTTAAAACAATCGCCCCACGGCTGGGCGGCCCCGTCCTGCCGCCACTGGGATTTGGCCCCGAGGGAACTTTGCGCGACCTCTTCCACGACAACGAGCGCGGCAGCTGGAAGGCGTGGTGGCGCCGGTTCTTCCTCGACCTCGATTCGCGCATCGATTTTGGACTGTATCAGGCCAAGACCTGGGGACGCGAGCTCTATGAG
>CATPCO010000462.1 GCA_955652925.1 uncultured Xanthobacteraceae bacterium
GGCATTGTTGGAGGGTCTCCCGTATGAGTTCCTCGGTGACGAAGCCGCCAATCGCCTCGCGCATCTTGGGCAAATAAAGTTCGTACTTTTCCGCATCGTCGACCAGGAAGAGGCCCGCGCGCCGTGCCGCCTCATCCCCTCGTGCAACTAACGCGGCCAGCCGCGGCACATCGTTCTCGAACGGCACCAGGGCCCCCGGATCGTTGCGCCCGGCCGCATAGGCGGCAAGCGGTGCCGCGAGACGATGGGCCAGGTAGCTCGCGAACATCTCGTCGGCGCCGTCCCCGGACA
Organism: uncultured Xanthobacteraceae bacterium; assembly: GCA_955652925.1. Lineage (GTDB taxonomy): Bacteria > Pseudomonadota > Alphaproteobacteria > Rhizobiales > Xanthobacteraceae > VAZQ01. The sequence goes on from CATPCO010000462.1 coordinate 292, forward strand.
GAGCGACCTTGACGTGCCGCGAGATGGACTGGGTTATGAAATAAGTCGAGATCACGCCGGAGAACGGCTCGTCGAAGGAGCGCACGACGTGATCGAGCTTTTCAGGCAGGTCGGCAAACGTCACCCGATGCTCGTGGTGTTCCGTGGCGTACCGGTCCGCCACCGTGCGAGCAAAGTGACGGTCCGCCTCCTTGTTGGGAAAATCATCGTCGTAGACCAGCGTGAATGTCTTAATGTCCCTGGCCCCGAGTTTCGCCAGCAATGCGACTACGCTGGACGAATCGACACCGCCGGAGAGGTAGGCGCCGAACGGCACATCGGAGCGCATCTGCAACCGCACGCTGTCTTCCAGCAAGGCGCGGATCTGATCTGCCGCTTCGCTCTCGTCGAGATCAACCGATTGATCGAACTCAATTCTCCACCAGCGACGGCGCACAATGTCTGTGCCGAAGCACACCGCAACTTCGCCGCTGCGCAGCTGCTCCATGTCGCGAAACGCGCTCAGAGGGGCGGGAACGTTCTTCAGCGACAAATAGTGGTGAATGGCGATGAAATCGGGGGCCCGAGATATCTCCGGATGTTCGAGCAGCGCCTTGGGTTCAGAGCCAAATGCCACGCCACCGGGAATGCGGGCGAAGTAGAGCGGCTTGATGCCGAGCCGATCGCGTGCGAGCACGAGTCGCTGCCGCCGTGAGTCCCAAAGCGCGATGGCGAACATGCCGTTGAGCTTGTGCAGGAAGTCGAGCCCATGGTCCTCGTACAGGTGAACGAGAACCTCGGTATCGGAATGGTCGGTGGAGAAACGGTGGCCGGAACGCTGCAGCCCTTCGCGCAACTCCACATGGTTGTAGATCTCGCCGTTGAAGACAACGGCGATCGTCCCATCCTCGTTGAACACCGGTTGTTGGCCGGTGGCCACGTCGATGATGGCCAGGCGGCGCATTCCGAGCGAAACCTTCTCGCCCTCCCAGTATCCGACCGCATCCGGGCCGCGGTGGCGCAGGCACTCGGTCATCGATTCCAGGACCTTGCGATTGTGTGGCCCGGTGAACCCAGCTATGCCGCACATCGAGGAAAACCGTTGCTGTTATCTAATAACCGGGTCGGCACACCTCGCTGCTTGTTAACAGGTCCTACGGCCGGCGCAAGAGAACGTCATGACCACGCTCGTGGTGCTGCAGCCGGGTTATCTGCCGTGGCTGGGATATTTCGATCTGCTCAAAAAAGCGGACGTGTTCGTGCATTATGACGACGTGCAGTTCGACAAGCATGGTTGGCGCAATCGCAACCGGGTGAAAGGTCCCAAGGGCGCGGTCTGGCTTACCGTACCGGTGCTGCACGGCGGACGCGGCGCGCAATCGATCCTCGAGGTCGAGATAGACAACCGGCAGAGCTGGCGGCGCAAGCAGTTGTCGACTCTCGAGCAGCTCTACGCGCGCGCGCCTTTCAGCAAGGCCTACCTGCCGCGGTTGCGCGAAATCCTCGAGCGGCCATGGTCGCGCCTCGTCGATCTGGACTTCGCGGTCATCGAATGGATCGCGGAGACGCTCGGCATTGCAACGCCGCGATATCGGTCCTCCGAGCTCGGCATCGGCGGCAGCCGCAACGAGCGTCTGATCAATCTGTGCCGTCATTTCGCCGCCAGCCGCTACATCTCCGGAGACGCAGCTCACGCCTATCTCGACGTAGCGGCGTTCGCCGCGGCCGGCGTGGAAGTGGTCTGGCACAATTACGCCCACCCGACCTATCTCCAGCAGCACGGGGAGTTCCTTCCCTACCTCTCGGTAATCGATCTTCTCCTGAACGAGGGCGGTAATTCGCTCGCGATCCTCTCGCGCTAATTTCTTTTTTTGTGGATGGATACATAGGTGCGCTTAACTCTGCGCCGTCATTCCCGGACTTGTTCCGGGGCATTCATGTCTTTTTCTTTCTTGAAATGCGAAAGCTCCGTTATTGCGGAGTATTGGCGTGGTCGGCTCTGCGGTAGACAACCAGTGAAACGAGACCGGGCAGGCCAATGAGCAGCGCGACCAGCCGGAACGAAAAGAAGATGCTGGAATAGGCGACGTCGCCGGCTCCTGGCTCGAGCCAGCGGCAGATCTGATCGAATGCAGCCTCGCCGACTCCCAGTCCGCTCGGCGTGAGCGGCAGCGCATTCGCGATCGTTGTCAGCGGCACGGCGAACATGTAGTCTGCCGTGCTCAAAGCCGCGGGAGCGATCGCATTGCCGATGACGATCACCGCGAAAACCGTCAACAGCTGTATCGCCACCGCGAGCCCAAAAGCGATCAGCAACGCGAGTGGCGCTTTCTGCAGCATGATCAGCAGACCGCTCAGTTTTGGGATCAGGCTCGAGATAAGCGGCCAGCGGCGGAAGGTCTGCTCGAATGCTAGCATCAGTTTAGGGGCAAAAAACAGCGCGCAAGTCGCGACTGCGCAGATTGCGACAGCCAGGACCATCGCTCTTCCCAAGGCGGCAAGCCCCGGGGTCTGCTGGATGCGGCCCCAGCTGCAGATCACGAATGCCAACAGGAGCGCCAGCGTGCCGAACAGCGCCAGCACGCGATCTGCGACCAGTGACACTGCAATGCGCGAGGCGCCGCCGCCGAAAGCACGCCAGGCATAGAC
>CATPCO010000463.1 GCA_955652925.1 uncultured Xanthobacteraceae bacterium
GCGTAACCCGCATTGAGCGCCAGCGAAATGGGGAAAAGGTGTAGCACGGATGGAGCGGTAGCGACATCCGGGATTGCGCGCGCGGCAAGCAACCCGGATTTCGCCCGTCTGCGCTAAAGCTTCGACGGGCCAATTTCCAGCAAGGCCGCCGAAGCCTTCGCGAAGGCGGCTCCGCTCATCCGGGCTACATCCTACAAACGCGCCATCACGTATTCACATTGCCCCCGTCGACAGCGAGCGTCTGGCCGGTGACGAAATCGCTCTCGGGAGAGGCGAGAAAAACGAGCGCTCCCAGAAGATCTTGCGGGGTTTCATCGCGCTTGAGCGAGCGTGACTGGACCGCGCGCTCGCGGGCAGTGTGCACGTGGCGCGGATTCTCCGCAACCACGGTGTCGCTCATTGTAAAGCCCGGGGCGAGCGTGTTGACGCGGATGCCGTGCTCGCCGAGCTCGCGCGCGAGCGCCCGCGTGAAGGCCATGATGCCGCCTTTGCTGGTCACATAGTGCAGCATCCACGGGATGCCGCGAAACGCCGTGCCCGATCCGATGTTGATGATCTTGCCGTAGCCCTGCGCCTGCATGTGCGGCACCACGTGCTTCATCATCAGAAAGGGCCCGCGCAGATTGACCGCCATCACCTTGTCCCAGAGCTCCACATCGATCTCGGTGCATTTTGTCTCCTGGAGCGGAGCGAACAGGGCGGCATTGTTGACGAGCACGTCGATCTTGCCGAACCGCTCGATCGTTGCGCCGACGAGCTGCTGGGCGGAACTTTCGTCGCTGACGTCCGCAATCATGCTGGTGACGGAGTTCGCGCCGTGCTTGGCGGAGATTTCGCGCGCAACTTCGGCGCCATCGGCAATGTCGGCAATCATCACGCGCGCGCCTTCGCCGGCGAGCGCAAACGAATAGTGCCGGCCGATGCCCTTGGCCCCGCCGGTGACAATGGCCGTGCGGCCCGCAAGCCTCGCCATGGGCTCAAGCCTTTGCGTTCAGGCGCCGCACGAACTTGTCGAAGCCGGCGAGCTGCTGCTTGATCAGATCGATCGCGGTGGCGTCCTTCATTTCTTCGGGGCAAGCTTCGCGATGAACGCCGCGAACGCGGCAAGCTGCTGCTTGATAAAGCCGCGGGTCGTTTCGTCCTTGAGCTCGCCGGTCTTCTCGTCGAATTTGGACGCGGCGTTGCCGATGAAGACTTCCGGCTTGTTGAGCGAAAACGCATCCAGAAAGACCATGCTGCGGCGCATGTCATACTGGACGCGGCCGCCACCGAGAGGTCCGGGGGACGCCGATAACAGTGCAACCGGCTTGCCCGCGAACGGCTGGTTGGGCAGCCGGGAGACCCAGTCGATTGCATTCTTGAGGCCGCCAGGGATGCCGAAATTGTATTCCGGGGTGCAGAAGATCACGCCGTCGGCCCCGCGAATGGCATCGGCCAGCGTGTTCACCGGCGCAGGAAAGCCGGTCGAATTCTGAATATCCGCGTTGTAGAGCGGAAACTCCGTAAATGCCGGAGCAGGTGTCAGCGTCATGCCGTCAGGCGCAAGCGACGGCAATGCGCGCTGCACCATGGCGTTGTAGGAGCCTTTGCGCAGCGACCCGCAGATGGTGAGAACATTCAAGTTTGCCATTTGTATCTCCAGAATTATTTCTCTGCCTCGATCGGATTGACGAGAACGCCGATCCCGTCGATTTCGATCTCGCAGGTATCACCCGGCTTCATCCACACCGGATTGGGTTTGCGCGCATGGCCAACCCCTGAAGGCGTGCCGGTGAAGACGATGTCGCCGGGCTCGAGCGTGAGCCCCTGCGTGACGTAGGCGAGCGTCTCGGCAATGGGAAACATCATGTTGGCGGTATTGTCGGACTGCATCACTTGGCCGTTCAATCGCGATTGGATGTTGAGGCCCTTGGCGCCCGGCGGAAGCTCATCCGGTGTCACTATCCATGGACCAAAGCCGCCGGTACGGTCGAAATTCTTGCCCATGTCCCATTGCGTGGTCTTGCGCTGATATTCGCGGACCGAGCCTTCATTGCCGCAGGAATATCCGGCGATGCAGGAATAGGCATTGTCGAGCGTGAGGTGCTTGGCGCGCTTGCCGATCACAAAAATCAGCTCGGCCTCATAGTCGAGCGTCTCGGACACCTTCGGGCGGATGATCGGTTGGCCATGGGGAACGAGCGAGGTCGTCGCGCGCATGAAGATGGTCGGGAATTTCGGAATGTTGTCGCGTTGGGAGCCTTCTTTCACATGTTCGAGATAATTGAGGCCGAGGCAGATGACCTTGCCGGGTCTGGCGACCGGCAGGCCGAATTTGGCCCCGTTGAGGGGGCGTCGCGCGCTCGCCGGCGCGCGCTTGGCCGTGTCCGTGAGAACTGAAAGGTCGCCGTTACTCTTGCGCAGGACCTCGCCGAGATCGCCCGGCAGCCCCTTGTCGACGGCCTGCAAATCGATGACCTGGTCGCCCTCGACCACGCCAAGATGCAACGCGCCATTGGCTTCGAATCCGATGATTTTCATGCTTTACTCCGTGCACTGATTTCCGGCCGCCTTCACCAAAGCTTCGGCGGCCTTGCTGGAAATTGGCCCGTCGAAGCTTTAGCGGAGACGGGCTTCTCTTAGATCGTAGCCCGGATGAGCGCCAGCCGCCTTCGCCAAGGCTTCGGCGGCCTCACTCACATTAGCCCGTCGGAAGCTTTAGCGGAGACGGGCCCCC
>CATPCO010000464.1 GCA_955652925.1 uncultured Xanthobacteraceae bacterium
GCAGATTTCCAGGCCGTCGCTATCCGGCAACATCAGGTCGAGGATGATGACATCCACGGGCTCGCGCGCGTGCAGCGTGAGGCCGCGCGTCCCGCTTTCCGCATGAATGACGCGGAGACCCGCCTTGCCGAGGTACTCGCCGATCATCCCGGCAAGGCGGGAATCATCTTCGATCAAAAGGACGCGTTCATCCACGGTGTCCGTCAACCAGTGTCCTTCAACCGCGATGCCAGCGCGCCCACGGACCGCCGAACGCAATCCAATCCGCAACTTTCCGGCGCTGTTCCGGGTTCAGCACTTCCGCGGCATCGGTCAACGCCTGCGCGATGCGTTTGCTCGCGGTTTCCGCTAACCCGATCTGCTCCGCGCGTAGCCGCTCGACGGCAGTACGATCGATGGTGGGAGCGGTCAAGAGCGTGACCGCCTGGGTGCGCGCGACCTGCGCTTTCTCGCGCAGCGTCCGCAGATCGCCGACGGCAGCTTTGGCGATGTTGGCAATCTTGACCTGCTGGTCCGCAGTGGCGTCGAGTTCGATCGCCATATGCTTTGTCATGCGCTCGATGCGATCGTCGATTTGCGCCGGCGTGAGCGGGCCGTCGAAGATGCCACCGCCGTGCATCCCGAAGTGATGCCAGGGGTAGGCTTGCCCGAACGCCGCGGACAGCATGCTGCCGGTGAGGCCTGCCAAGAGCGCCACTGCAAGCAGGGCGATCAGGAACATGCCTCTACGACCTCTACGATTTGTCCCGGTGGAATTTGGATCCGGGTGCGGGGGCTGGATATTGGCCTGGTCAACCATCCTGAGCTCCTGTCGTGGTCGCAGGCGGATTGCCTGCATGCCACAAGTTAGGGGCTGGCCTTTTCTCGCCGGTGTCGGGCAGGTAAAGTTTTGTGAAGTCGCGGGCCCAGCTTTTTCGTTTAATTGACCCATATCCCGAATGTGCCGAGTACGCGGCACATTCAGATAGGTGCAAGCGGGAGGTTATTACAGCGTAGCCCCACCGGGGTCGCGCCGAGGGCGCGCCCCGAGGGCGACATGCGGGAGTACCCCCGGATATCGCGGCGCGTCTAGCGCCAAGCTGGAATCGGAACACAATCAAGCGGGCGCTGCTCCCCCCGGGCTACTCGCTGCGCCGTTATACCTTGATATATTGGGTGCGCATCCGAAACAGTCGTGAATGGTGACAAGCACAGCCATCGCGTACAGAAAATCGATCAAGCCGCATGACCATACGTCCGCGCCGCAGCGTTCTTTATATGCCGGGATCCAATCCGCGCGCCATCGAGAAAGCGCGCACGCTTCCGGCCGATGCGGTCATTCTCGACCTCGAGGACTCTGTGGCGCCGGACGCGAAGGCAACCGCGCGCGAGCAGATCCGGGAAGCCGTCGTTGCGGGCGGCTTCGGCGCGCGCGAAGTGATCGTGCGCATCAATGCGCTGGATTCGGCCTGGTGGCTCGAGGATCTCGACATGGTCGCGAAGGCCAAGCCCGATGCGGTGCTGGTGCCGAAGGTTTCGACCCCCGGCCATCTGGAAGATGTGGCCGAGCGGCTTATCGACATCAGCGCCGATCACAGGATCCGGGTATGGGCGATGATGGAGACGCCGCTCGCCATGCTCAATGCGCGTGAGATCGCGGCGGCGGCAGCCGACGTCGAGACGCGGCTTGTGGCCTTCGTGATGGGCACCAACGATCTCGCCAAGGAGACGCGGGCAAGGATCACTCCAGGCCGTTTCGCCATGCTGCCGTGGCTGATGGGCTGCATCGCGGCGGCGCGCGCCTTCGGCCTCGATATCCTCGACGGCGTCTTCAACGATCTCGCCGACGCCGAGGGCTTCGCGCGCGAATGCAGTGAGGCGCGGGATATGGGTTTCGACGGCAAGACCCTCATCCATCCGCGCCAGATCGAGCCCTGCAACGCGGCCCTTTCGCCGAGCGAGGATGAAGTCGCGCAGGCGAAGAAGATCATCGCCGCCTTCGATCTGGCGGAGAACAGGGACAAGGGCGTCGTCCAACTCGAGGGTCGCATGGTGGAACGCCTGCATGCCGACATGGCGCGGCGCACGGTGGCGATCCACGCGGCGATCGCGGCGCGCCAGGCAGAGCCCGCGGCCTGAGCGGCACGAAACCCGGCGGGCTGCACTGCGTTTCCCTCCCGGACCCGACCCAGGAGAACGCCATGCCCGAGATCCGCCCCAACAGCGACGTCGTCACCCAGATCACCACGGTCAAAGTGCCTGCGGACAACCAAGCCGAAGTGCTCCACCTGATGGAACAGCGCGCCAAGTTCATGGCGAAGCAGCCCGGCTTCGTGTCGGTGAGCCTGCACCGCAGCGAGGACGGCACCCACGTCGTCAACTATGTGCAATGGAAGAACCGGGAGCAGCTCGCGGCCGCGCATCACTCACCCGAGTTCCGCAAGAAATGGCCGCGTTTCGGCGAGTTGATCCGGGAAGCCGAGCCCTGCCTTTACAACGTGGCGCACGTCGAGGCGGCATAGGCGTAAACCGCACCCGGTAGGGTGGGCAAAATCGCGTATCACGGCCCTGCGGCAGCCGCGGAGTTGATTGCGATTTTGCCCACGCGGTCGATCGTGAGGATCGCGCCCGCGTGGGCACTGCGCGCGAGATTTTCTCACGCAAGCGGCTATTGGAGGGGCGCGCCTTTGCCCACCCTACGGCACCGCGTCACATCCAGGGCTGCGCTACGGCAGCACCTCACACCCAGGCCCGCGCGGCTTTCGACTTCTCCTCGAACCGGGTGATCTTGTCGCCTTTGACCAGGGTGAGCCCGATGTCGTCGAGGCCGTTGAGCAGGCAATGCTTGCGGTGGGCATCGATGTCGAATTTCACCACGCCGCCGTCCGGCCCTCTGATCTCCTGCTTTTCCAGGTCGATGGAGAGTGTCGCATTGGCGCCGCGCTCGGCATCGTCGAACAGCTTCTCCAGGTCCTCCGGCGACACCTTGATCGGGAGCACACCGTTCTTGCAGCAATTGTTGTAGAAAATGTCGCCGAAGGAAGTGGAGATCACGCAGCGGATGCCGAAGTCCATCAGCGCCCAGGGCGCATGCTCGCGCGAGGAGCCGCAGCCGAAATTGTCGTCGGCCACGAGAATCCTGGCCTTGCGGTAGGCGGGCTTGTTGAGGACGAAATCGGGGTTTTCGCTGCCGTCATCGCGATAGCGCTTCTCCGCGAACAGTCCCGCGGCGAGCCCCGTACGCTTGATGGTTTTGAGGTACTGCTTGGGAATGATCATGTCGGTATCGACGTTGATCATGCGCAACGGCGCGGCCACGCCATCGAGTCTGGTGAATTTTTCCACGGCTTCGTTCCTTATTTTACTCCTGAAACTTCGTACTTGTAGGGGCGGGTTTGAAACCCGCCCCTACGCTGGGTCAGCGCGGTGCGGGCGTAGGACGCGGCAGGGCTAGAGCATCACGCGTCCGCCGTCGTCAAGCGGTACTCGCCTCGATTTGCATCATGTCGTCGTCGGAAAGGCCGAAATGATGCCCGATCTCGTGCACCAGCACGTGGGTGATGATGGCGCCCAAGGTTTCCTCATGCTCGGCCCAATAATCGAGGATGGGGCGGCGGTAAAGCCAGATCATATTGGGCATGTGGGCCGGCGCGCTCTCGGAGCGAAACGGGAGGCCGATGCCCTGGAACAGGCCGAGAAGATCGAACTCGGTCTGCACGCCCATCTGATCCAGCACCTCGTCCGTGGGGAAGTCCTCGACCCGGATGACGAGGCCCTCGCAGAGCGTGCGAAATGTCTGTGGCAGCCGGCGATAGGCTGCATCCGCGATCACCTCGATCACATCCAGCGTCGGCGCGATGACGGAGCGCCAGGCGAGCGGATCGGAGAAATCGGGGCCGGTCATGCGCAGTTTCTAGGGGAGGATGCAAGGGCGGCCAAGCACAAGAGCGGCCAAGCAGTTGACGTCGTCGCGGCGATGGGCAAGCGTAGTCCGATCACGGGGCTGCTGTTGATGATCCGCACGCCATTGCTGCCGCTTGCGCTCGCGGGGGTCATGATTGGCCTCCTCGCGCCGCAGCCCGCGGGCGCGCAACACGCCGGCGCATCTGCCGATCTGCGTGCCACCCGGGTGCAGTACCGGCCGGTGCGGCGGCCGCGGCCGCGCATCCGGGTCACCCCCGCTTACCCCTACAGCCCTTATTCGACGCCCTATCCCAAGCCCTACCCGTACGAATATCCGGGGCCGGGCCATGTGCGGC
>CATPCO010000465.1 GCA_955652925.1 uncultured Xanthobacteraceae bacterium
GCGACCAATGTCGTCCCCGGGTGGAATGAGATTGACGCCGTTCAACTCGTGGGCACCGATCAATAGCGGCTGACTAGAACTGGTTTGGGTCGGGGCAAAAGCCTACCACATGCGTAGGTGATGTAACCAGGGGGTGGCCCTCAAAAAACCTTGTAAGAAGTGTTAAGGAATCGTTATTGGACAGCTAAAGGACAGCGAATCGAGAGAGGAGATTTGTAAGGCGCTGTGGGTTTCTGATGTGATTGGCGCGTAGGCATGTCATCTTAATCAGCCACAAATCCATCGATAGCGCACCACTTCCCTTGATGACGATGACCAGGAGGAGCGCCAGGAGCAATACAAAATACTCAATTCCTTCTTCCTTTTTTGTTCCAACCCAATTCAGTGTCCACCCATCGGGCAGGTGGACTATGAGCGTACCGGTGAAGATGATGGACAGTCCACCGGCCGCGATTCTCCCTAAAAAGCCGGACATAAGCGCAATACTTCCGAACGACTGCCCGATGATGATGAGCCAGGCAATAAATTTAGGAATGTTCCTCGCTGTGATCTGTTCAAGAGAAGCCTTGATTCCTGGGGCGCCAAATCCTGGGGCGCTAAACCATCCGAAGAGCTTTTGCATGCCATAGGGAAAGACGATGATTCCCGTGATGATTCTCAGGAAAGTGTAGACATAATCTGGATCGGTCTGAAGAAGTGTTTTGATCATAGAAGTCAGGAACTTTCCCCACTGGTTCAGACTCCTCGTAAAGGTCCTGGAGATTCCTCTCCCGAGATATTAGTACCGAGAAACTCGCTTGTGCTGATTGAATTTGGTGCGACAGCGAGTGCACGCGCCTTTCCAATCCACGGGACGCTTAAGATTTAATGCCAAGCTTCTTCATGCGGTTTTCGAAGAGTTGAGGGCGGCACTCCTAAGGCCTCTGCTGCGCCGCCCTTGCCCGCGATCAATCCGTTAGTCATCTCGACAACTGCTGAAATGTGCCCGCCTGTCACTCGTGATCGGCGATCGTTACTCCATTCCTGGTGATCGTGTCTTATCCCTCGTTGGCATTTAGGCGTTGGCGAGCAGCGTAGGCCGCGACTTTGAGGCGGTTTCCACACAGTTGCATGCTGCACCAGCGGCGTGTTCCTTTCTTGCTGGTGTCATAGAAATGCAGAACGCACTGTCCACACTTGCGGACACGGTTCCGATCCGCTTCTGCGAACAACTTCGCCGCGCTGTGTGCCAATGGAGCAAAGAGGTCTTCGGGCAGGAACGGTTCGAACCATGGTCCCATGAAAGGCACGTTCCCGGTTGCTTCTAACTTGGAAAGCATGGGATGCACCGCCATCAGTTGATTCAGCTCCTCCACTGTAGAGCGATGGACATGGGCACCCCCTTCCCATGCAAGAACCTCTTTTCTCAGTTTCTCCCTAAACCGTCGCATGGCTTCCAAGGCTCGCCGCGCGGTAACCGATTCTCCCTGAAGTTGAAGGTTCGCCATCTCACGAGTGCTCAGCAGCCCAGCTGCCTGAAACCACCGCAAGAGCGCGCCGAAGTCCGAGAGCAACTCTCTGGCCTCGCCGTTCTGAATCGGACGCGTGTTCAGGAAATCTAGAGCCAGATGGTTGCCGACGAAGAGGAACCCGTCTCTCCAGTCGGAATCAGGGATTTTCCTGCGCTGTTTCATATTTCCGCCCAATTGTAACACCGATAATGTATCTTTTTATTGGTTAGTACATCTGATGGTATGAACGAGCAAAACGTTGCTGAGACGGCACCAGCATCAGGCTGCCAGAGCAAATTCTCTGAGGAGACACACCATGATCAGGTATCAACATGCCATCGTCGACGGCTCCAAGATTTTTTATCGTGAAGCCGGCCCGAAAACTGCCCCAAACATTCTCTTGTTGCACGGCTTTCCGACATCGTCGCACATGTTCCGCAACCTCATTCCCACCCTGGCCGATCGCTACCATGTGGTCGCACCCGACTTGCCGGGCTTTGGCTTCACCGATGCCCCAGACCGCAAGCGCTTCCGCTACACATTCGAGAACCTGGCCAAGGTCATCGGCAAGTTCACCGAAACTATCGGCCTCGACCGCTACGCGATATACGTTTTCGATTACGGCGCGCCCGTGGGATTCCGACTCGCACTAGCGAATCCGGAGCGCATAACCGCCATCATCTCGCAGAACGGCAATGCCTACGAGGAGGGCCTGAGCCAGGGTTGGAACCCGATCCAGAAGTATTGGAAGGAACCAACACCCCAGAATCGCTCTGCGCTGCGTGACTTCCTCACGCCGGATGCAACGAAGGCGCAGTACCTTTATGGCGTCCAAGACGAGACACTGCTGGCGCCGGAAGGGTACCAGCTTGATTCCGCGCTGCTGGCCCGGCCCGGCAATGATGAGATCCAGCTCGACCTGTTCCTGGATTATGCCAGCAACGTCGCCCTCTACCCAAAGTTCCAGGAGTACTTCCGCACAAAACGGCCGCCGCTGCTCGCGGTCTGGGGCAAGAACGACCCGTTCTTTCTGCCGCCCGGGGCTGAGGCGTTCAAGCGCGACAACCCGAACGCCGAAATACACTTCTACGACACCGGTCACTTCGCGCTGGAAACGCATCATCGGGAGATTGCCGACACCATTCGGGAATTCCTCAATCGCAAGCTAACAACGCAGTCCAGCGCTGCGTGAGGATGATTCACGAATCAGACCTGATGGGACGTAGGCTCGACAAACGAAAGTCAACGCAGGGCTGTGGGTTGACGCGGCCCGCGCCTTATTGGCATTACTTGAGGGAGAACGCCTGTGCAAGTCATTTCTGTAAATGTGGGATTGCCGCGTGAAGTCATCTGGAAGGGTGTGACGGTCCAGACTGGAATCTTCAAGGACCCCGTGGTAGGTCAGTGAAGATAAAGAAGCTGAATCTCGCCGGCGACCAGCAGGCTGACCTCACTGTACATGGCGGAGCAGAGAAGGCCGTATACGCGTATCCAGCCGAGCACTACGAGTACTGGCGGAAGAAGCTGCCGGACGTGCCGTTCTCGTGGGGCAAGTTCGGTGAGAACCTCACGACCGAAGGGCTGACAGAAGATACTCTCTGCATCGGTGATCGTTTGAAAGTCGGGGCTGCCATTCTGATGGTCACCCAACCCCGCATGCCCTGTTACAAACTGGCTTTGCGATTTGACCGTGAGGACATGATCAAGCGTTTCTTGGCGAGTCAGCGAAGCGGGTTCTACCTCTCAGTTATCGAGGAAGGAGAAGTGCATGCGGGATCGAAGGTTGAGATTCTGAGTCGAGATCCCCATCGAGTCGCCGTTGTGGACATTGCGTGACTCTACCTTGGCCAAGCACGAGATCCAGAACTCCTTCACCGCGCAGTGAACGTTAGCGCACTGCCGCAGAATTGGAAAGCCGAGCTGGCAGTGAGGGCGGACCATGCCTGATGGTTGTTCCTACCGCGTATTAACCGGCATCGAGGCGGCCCCGAGCACGCGGCCCTGCCGGACTTCTTGAACGAATGCGATCAGGCGCAGGCCACTGGATTCTGACCCAGGACCCAGCTTGAGCTGAACATCCTGCGCCAGAACCTGCCCCTGCTTCAGAGCACCGACCTTTGTGAGACTTCTGACCACGGATACGTGCGCGAGTCTGTGACCCGCGTTCTCGCCCGCCGACACCTGCGATTCAGCACGGTTCAGAGCAACCGCAACGTACACATCGGCCTCCCGTGAGCTAAAGGAAGCATCGAGTGCTCTGGTTTCCAGATGAGCGTGCAAGATATTCGAGGCGTCTGCAGAGACCGAGGTCAAATGGACAGGAAGCTTTGGGACGCTCAAGGCCTTTCGAAAGGCCTTGTCGGTAGTCCAGAATTGCTGCCGACAAATTCGCTGGTCCCGTCTACCACCATTTGCGGAGTGTAGACGCTATCTAAGCCAAAGCGGTTGGCATACGCACTTTGCCTCTGACTGTAGAAGCTGGCAGAGTACGGGTCCTTCCAGCCGATATGATTCCAGTAGTCGACGTGTTCGCTGAGCACGATCATTTCCGCGCCCTGTACGGGTTTCCCATCCAAAGTTTGCAGAAACCTGTCGGCTGGGGGGCAGCTTGAACACCCCTCCGATGTGAAGAGTTCCACCAGCACCGGAGTACGAACATCCGAGCCAGCATCCGACCCATGGAGAGGTTGCGGTGCAAACGCCAATGTCCAGGCGCCTATCGAAATCACGACTATCGCTGAAACGACCGGAATCTTCACTGTTTTCGCTGTCCTCGTGTCCTGCAGAGTGGATGTCCAGCCGGCGTGAAAGTTACGTCGTCCCTTCGCTGATTTGGGTTGCGCACCTGTAACTTTTGCTTTTCAGCGGACTCTAACAAAAC
>CATPCO010000466.1 GCA_955652925.1 uncultured Xanthobacteraceae bacterium
GCCGAATACCAAGGCGATGGAACGCAGCCGCGTCTTGCTGGCCAGACCCGGGACTCGCTCGCCAAGTCAATGCTCGACTTCCGCAACCACACCCGCGGCAACAATCCCGGCATGTCCGATCTCATGAGCGTGATTTCGGAGGAGGATATCGCGGCGCTCGCGGAGTATCTGGCGGGGCGGTGAGCTTCACTGCTTGTGCCGCGCACCGGGTGAGGGGGCACCTCAACCGCCGCAGCGCTTGGAATGCCTCCGGCCCCCGACCGGCCCCCGTGCCCCTTCGACCCGGGGTCTCTTTCCCCGCAAGCGGACGCAAGCGGGGAGAGGAAGGAACCACACCGTCGTCACCTCGCTGCCAGCATTTTGCGCACGTTGTCGTTGGCCGCAAGATCGCGGGCGGTCTTTCCGTCCTTGTCCGTCAAGGTGCGTTCGGCCCCGCGCCGGAGTAAGAGATCGACGACCGAGCCATGGCCCAGCTCCGCAGCGATCATCAGCGCGGTGCGGCCGCGGTTGTCGGCGGCGTCGATACTCGCGCCGCGGTCGATGAGCAGGTTCACGACCTGCTCGACGTCGAGCACGCCAGCGCCGTCGCCAAAGCCCGCCGCCCACATCAACGCGGTCAGGTCGTTGCCGTAGCGGGCGTTGACGTCGACGTTCGCCGCGAGTAGGCGGCGCACGATCGGCGTAAATCCGAGCGCGGCGGCGTAGAGGATCGGTGCCTTACCGGTCGCGTCGATCGCGTTCGGATCGGCGCCTTGCGCCAGCAGCAGCTCGACGATGCTCTCGTTGCCCTTAAAGCACGCGGCCGCGAGCGGCGTGACGCCGGAGCGTCCCGGCAGGTTCGGATCGGCGCCCTTGTCGAGCAGCAGGCGAACGACCGCAAGGCGATCGTTCTCGGCGGCGGCATGGAGCGCGGTCGAGCCGGCGAGGTTGCGCGCGTCGATCGGCGCGCCGTGGGCGAGAAGCAGCTCGACCAGGGCGACCTGACCCGATTGTGCCGCATGGGTGAGCGGCATGGCGCCGCGGCGATCCCGCGCCACGAGCGCGGCGCCCGCGGCGAGCAGGCGGCGGGCGAGAGGCTCGCAGCCCTTGCCGGCGGCGGAGAACAGGATTGCGTTGAGCTGCACCGACGAGATGTCCAGTTTGACTAGGTCGAAGGCGCGCTCGAGCTCGCGGCATGCGGCAGCGTCAGACGCCCACGCCGACCTGGTTGCGGTAAAGCCGGCGAGCAGCAACGCAGCCAGCAATCCGTGGCGTGCGGGGCGGGGCACGCGCCCATGTTTCCACGCGCACAGCAGGTTGTCTATGGAGACACGCGACGCGGGTGATCAGCAGGCCGGCCCGGGTACCTGCAAGGCGAGGCCAGGGCGGCAATTCGCTATGAGCGGCCAGCGCTCGCACCATTGGAGCAGGCCACTGAGAGCAGCATCTTTCCGCTGGCCGAACGCCTCAGGGCCTACGCCCGGCAGGATGAGATCAAGTCGAGCGCGAGCAAGGTGGTGGAATTGAAAAAGCCCGACCAGCGTTGAATGCGAATGATCTTCTGTGCACTATCGATATGCTTGACCTTGAGCCGGACCACCTCGCCGGCGCGCAGGCCGCAGCCGTAGGTGAGACTGAGCAGGACGCGGACCTTCACACTGCTGGCGACAGCGAGCAACCTGCGCATCTCGTCAGGGCTCATCACCTGCGGAACCTTCTGCGGCTCGCGAATGTGATAGATCTCGGCAGCGAGATCGAGCCGCCGCAGCGTCACCCGAAACAGGAAGCGTACCCCGGTCATGATGCGGTTGCGGTTGCAGATGCTCATGCCGGTGTCGGCCAGGTGCAGCTGAAATAGACGGAGGTCTTCGCGGGTCGCGGTCTCAGGCGAGCGCTTGAGAAACGCAGCCAAGCGCTTGCAGCTGTAGATATGGCTGCGCTGAGTGTGCGCACAAAGCTTGCGCGCATTCATATCTTCGATCATACGCTGACGCAGCGGGGTGATAGCCTTGGTTGTCATAGCCAACTCCTGTCTTGGATGAGGTTGCGAACACCTCGATTCTCAAGACAGGACGCTTCCCCCGCTACCCACGATCTCTCCTCTGGGGATAATGCTCAGGCCGAGCCACACCTCCCCGCTATCGCGAAGCGATTTAGTGCAATGGCACGAACGAGAATTGCCGACGTGCATCATTAATGTCGGGTGCTGGAGGTCATGCAGACATCAAAAATGCAAGGAACGAGGAGCCGCTAACAGCAAGAGTCTGACCCGAAACGTTCCTCAGCCAGAGCAGAATCCCGCACCGCAACAGGGGCCCTGACTTGACCCTCACCAACCAATATGATGCTTCGGAAATGGCGGTGCCGCTGCCAAATCCATTTTGGGGTGCCGGCAGCGATCCGCCTGTCAGTCAGGCGCCCCTCTACTACAGGGAAATTGCCGAGCGCTTTTCCGCCTACGGCTTCCGGGCCGTTGCACGTGCGCTTGGCTTGCTGCACGCGGCCGATAAGCTGTGGCAGGATACGCGCGGCCGCATCTGATTGCGCGGTCCGCGCATCCGGCAAAGCCGCCAGGCATTGATCACTGTGGAGGAAACGTCATGAGCCTCGCCGAATTGAGACCGGCCGCAGAGTCCGGCAATATCCCGACTGCCGATGAACTCATTGCCCGCGCGCGCGCGTTGGCGCCCAAGCTGCGTGAGCGCGCCGTGAAGGCCGAGCGCGACCGGAACATTCCGTGGGAGTCGGTTGAAGAATACCTTGCCTCCGGATTGATCCATACACTGCAGCCGAAACGCTGGGGCGGTTACGAATACGACCACGAGGTCGCGTTCGATATCGCGGTCGAGCTCGGCAAATCTACGTGCGGATCATCCGCTTGGTGTCTGAACTATCTCG
Organism: uncultured Xanthobacteraceae bacterium; assembly: GCA_955652925.1. Lineage (GTDB taxonomy): Bacteria > Pseudomonadota > Alphaproteobacteria > Rhizobiales > Xanthobacteraceae > VAZQ01. The sequence continues at coordinate 2,878 of CATPCO010000466.1, forward strand.
CGGACCATGCCTGCATCCTGGCGCATTTCCCGGAAGAGGCACAACACGATGTCTGGAGCCGAGACAGTGCCGCGTGCATCGCTACCTCGGCCGCGCCGACAGGAAAAGTCTCTGAGGCCAGCGGGGGGTATCTACTTGACGGCTCCTGGTCCTGGTGCAGCGGGTTGCGCCATTCGCAATGGATCATGATCGGCGGCCTGGTTTTTCGTCAGAGCGAGGATCATCCCGATATGCGGCTTTTCCTTGTGCCGGTCTCGGACGTGAAGCAGGAGGATACCTGGTATTGTGCGGGGCTGAGAGGAAGCGGCTCGACCACCTCGGTGCTCGACAATGTCTTCGTACCTGAGCATCGCAGCGTGTCGTTTTCGACCCTACGCGATGCCTGCTCACCCGGGTCGAAACTCAATACGAACCCGATCTACCGGACGCCGTTCATCGCAGTCCATACTTATGCGCTGCTTGGGCCGGCACTCGGTCTCGCGCGCGGCGCCTACGAAGATTTTGAGCAATGGACGCGCAAACGGTATCTGACCTATACCCAGCTCGCGATTGCGCAGCACGTACCAGTGCAGATACGGGTCGCCGAGATCGCAGCGCAGATCGATGCGGCGGAACTGTTGGCGCGGCGGGCGCTTGCTCTTGCCCGCGAGAACTACACGGGCATGTCGATGGAGACACGAACCCTGCTGCGCCGGGACTTCACCTACGGCATGCAGATGCTGCGCGAGGCCATGGACGCGCTGGTCAAGATCAGCGGATCGAGCGGGCTGATGGATGGGAATTCCGTACAGCGTTGCTGGCGCGACGTGCATGCGATTTCCTCGCATGTCGTCATGAACTGGGATGTGCCGGCCGAAAACTTCGGCAGAAGCGAGTTTGGGCTCGGTCTGAACCCGGCTTATCCGATGTTCTAAGGATGAAACTAGGTTCGTCGTCATGGCCGCGCTTGTCCTGGCCATGACGCAAAATATTGCGCTTTCACGTGCCACAGGGACTTAAGCGGGCTCGCGACGCTTGCGGCTAATCCCAGCGCCAGACGCCATAGGCGTGCCCGTTCTGCATTTGCGGCGCGACGTAGGTCGGCTTGCGGTTGCCGATCGCTCCTAGCATGGCGATCCAGTTCAAAAGCTCGCCGCCGACGTTGCCAGCTTTCAGTAGCTGGTGCTCGGTCGACTCAGTCATCAGCCGATCGAGGTCTTGCTCCTCGAGGTACTTGATAACGCGCATGGCCCAGTCCGGGTCCGGTACTCCATCGGAGCGCCCGGGCGCCATCCGCGGGCCGCCGACCTCGAGCGAGAAGCTGCCGCTGCCCATGATCACGACCCGCAATGGCGCGGGCCAGGCTTCAATCGCACGTGCGACCGCCTGACCAATTGCATGACAACGCTGTGCCGACGGCAGGGGAGGCACGTGGCCGCTCACGAAGAAAGGAATAACCGGCACCTTCATGTCCGGCGTGAGAAAATGAAGAGGCACGGTTACGGAATGATCGACCGAATAAATCTGCGTCATGCCGACGTCGAAACCGGCCGCAACCAGCGCCGATCGAATGTGTGCGGCGACGTCGGACATGGATGGCACGATATAGTTCGGCACGTCTCTCGGCTCGTCATTCGGGGCCTTGAAGCTCTTGTCGATACCGACAGCGAAGATCGGCAGGTTGTCGAGAAAGAACGTGTTGAGATGGTCGGTGTCGAACATGAGGATCAAATCCGGCCGGGTGGCCGCGAGATGCTCCTTCTGGGCAGCAAACAACCATGCGATCTCGCAATCTGGACCGTCGCGCTTCGCGAAATGAGGAAAGATTGGAGTATGAGGAACGCCGAAGCCGGCAACAATCTGCGCCATGACACGCAACCTTTTAGCGCTCAACTAGCTCACGATGAATTTTATTCGCTCCCATGCCGGTCATCATGGCCGGCCTGTCCCAGCCATCTGGCTCAGTTGGACGCCCGCTGTGCCAGCCTGATCGGCATGCTCGCGACAAGCGCGGGCATGGCAATCGGATCGTCATCGCATCCTGCTGTAGCATCCATTCGGCAAGGCGCGACTTGCGCCATCGGCGACCTGCGGACCCGATCACGGCACCGGGCGCCCGATCTCGTCTACCTTCACCGCGCGCATGCGCTGGTTGTAGGTTTCGGTGTTGAGTCCGCAGACTTCGAAACGCGCCAAGTAGTTCATGAGGAAAGCATTGACGCCCATGCGATAGAGAGCGCCCACATCGCCAGCGAGCAGGTTTCCCCTCTCCTCATCAGTGAGATCAACTGCGGCCAGCGCCTTCGCTGGATCGGACTGCATTGCGGCGCGGAAGGCATGATTGCGCAGAACTTCTCGACAAAGATGGTTGACGGCAAAGATTGACATGGTCACCCGCGGCCCGAGTGCGATGAAATTACGCAGGATGTCCGTCGCATAAGTTTCCCTGCCGTCATTTGTCCAGATATTCCTTGCGATACCAGTCGTTGATCTCGCCGCCGGTTGTCACCCAGACCTCCTGGCGCGACTTTATATGAGCGAGAGCCTGATGGAAATATTTGCTGCGGTGGGGATGCCCAATCAGGAAGGGGTGCAGGCAGATAGACATGACCCGTCCGGTCTTTGCGCCATCCTCGTAGAGCACGTCGAACTGATCGCAGATCATCTGGCCGAACGTTTCCGGCGCCTGTCCCTGCTCGAGGAATACCGGAATGTCGTTAAGCTCGATGGAGTACGGCATCGACAGCATTGACCCGCTCTTCACCCGCATCGGGTAGGGCTGCTCGTCGTTGACCCAGTTGCCGACGTATTGGATGCCGTTCTCGGCCAGGATATCGAGCGTGCGGTGGGATTCGCTCAGCGCCGGGCTGAGCCAGCCCCGCGGCTGCCGGCTGGTGCTGGTCTTGATGGTGTCGATGACGCCCTTGATCAGTTGCCTCTCTTCGTCCTCCGACTGGCGGTTGATCAGCGTGGAATTGTTGTTGCCATGGCCCATCCATTCCCAGCCCAGCTGTTTGCCCGCTTCGATAATGCGGGGATAGTGGCGGCATACGTCGGAGTTCAGCGCAACGGTGCCTTTGATGCCGTGCTTTTCCATGATGTCCATCATCCGCCAGATGCCGACGCGCACGCCGTAGTCGCGCCAGGAATAGTTCAGCACGTCGGGAACGAGGGATGCGGTCACCGCGGATACCGACGTGGACGGCCGATCGAACAGGAAGTGCTCGATATTGGGAATGACCCATACCGCCACGCGTGCGCCGTCGGGCCAGCGCAATGGCTTGCGGTCCACGATCGCCGAGTACGCATATCGATCTTGCTCCTGCGGGGGCACCGGCGCTTGCGACATGTATCTGTTTCCCTGGATGGAGCTTATGCGTTCGCATTGTGGCCGACGGTCCGCAAGTACTGCAGAGTCTCTTCGAGCGAGACCACGTCGGCGTATTTTGCGTTGAGATCGAACAGACTCTGCTCGTGCGCCGAGGCCGAGCGGTCGCCGACCGCCTCGCGCACGACCATGGGTCGCAGCCCCGTCTGCACGGCATCAACCGCCGTGGCGCGGACGCAGCCGCTGGTGGTACAGCCGGTAATGACGACCGTGTCGACGCGCCGGCTCAGCAGCCGCGACACAAGATCGGTCCCGAAGAAGCACGAGGCATATTTCTTCACCAGCAGGCTGTCGCTCTTGCGAAAATCGAGCCGCGGATCGATCTCTACACCCTCGCTGTCAGCCTTCAACGTCACGACGCCCTTCTGCTTGAGGGCCCAGATGCCGGCATCCTTGAGATCGACGTCGTTGTAGATCACGGTCGAAAAAATCACCGGGATGCCGCGGTCGTGCGCGACGGCAAGGAGCGGCTTGATCGCCTCGATCTCGTTGTCGAGGTTAGCGCCGAGCATCATCTTTGGATTGGTGAAAGCCTTCAGCATGTCGATGACCAGCAGCGCCGGTCGTTCACCAAAGCCGATCCGCAGGCCAAACCCTCGTTGCTTGAAGAACTCGGCGTCGCCTTGGGATGCCGCCTCGGTCATCAAGCTGTCCCTCTTTTCGTTGGTTGCGTCGTTCGGCTGGACCGCATCGCCCCAATCAATAGGAGCAGGCCTCTTCCCATTGCGCGACGTTTGCC
>CATPCO010000467.1 GCA_955652925.1 uncultured Xanthobacteraceae bacterium
CCGGCCCCGGTCATGGCAAAGCTCATGCCGATCTTGATCACGTCCTGCGCCGCCGCATCGCTCCCTGCCAATCCGGCGACAACACATGCGAAGGCGATGATCTGTTTGCGAGCCATCGGCAACTCCCGTCTCACAGTTACAACAGGCCAAGTTCCTGCAACTCCCGGCGTAACGTCTCCGGCATGTTCTTGGCGCCGGGCGCTACGCGATCGAGATCGCGCGGCGCTTCCAGCGCCGTGAGGTACCGCCAGCCTTGAAACGCCCGCCAGGGCCTCGGCTCGACCAGCACGAGCTTGGGCTCGAGCACCAGATAACAGCGACCGACTCCCGCCTTGTCAACGAACGGGCGCACATCAAGAAGCCGCTGCCGGCAAAGAATCTGGCCACGGATCACCCAATAAAGCGACCCGCCCTCGCGCAACTCGTCGGCACGCCTTGGCGCCATGCGAGTGCGATGCAAGTGCTCGCGTGACAATCCGCGTCGCTTGCGCTGTTTGAGGCGTGCGCGAAGCCATTGATCGAGGTCTTCGACCGAGTCGCAGCCAACGCAAAGCTTGATGAGATGGAGCGCCACCGGATGCCGCGAGCTTGGAACCTATGAAGGTCCTGCCGTGCAGGATCTTCGGTTTACTGCGCAGGCGGGACAATCCGCAATGGGCCTGATCGAGCGCCATCCACAGCCGAGGCTTGTCGCGGTGACGGTGTTTCCTGCACCGGCTTGCTGTTGCGCGTACTGGTATCGGCCGAGGCTGTTGCTTCCTGCGCGGGTTGGGCCGCAGGCGGCTCGCTGGCAATGATGTTTACGGCGGGAATGGAAGCAGAGGATGGAAAGAAAAGCTTGCTCGGGGCCTTGGCCGGCGCGGCAGCAGCGGACGCAACTGCTGGCAATGCGGGAATGGAGGCACTTGCAATCGACCGATTGGCTACCGAAGACCATTCGGCCGCGCGAGTTTCGACGCGCTTTTCAAACGGACGCTCGGCGAGATTGACTTTCACCCGGCTTGCATCCTGGAGGAGAGCGAACAACGCACATTGGTTCGCGCTGCAACCGGCTCGCGCGAACAAGTGGGCGACGATGCCGAACCGATCGGCCTCGACCACGCGGCGCATGGCGGTGAGAAGTTTTGAGTAGCTCACACCGCTTCCCTTTGCATGTTGCCGGGCGGCCGTGAGGAGCGAGAGTTGGGCGCTCACGTAGGACACTGCAGCCGCTGTTGCTTCCGGACTTGCGAACAGCCCCTTGTCGCAGGCGTCAAGCACCGTTTCGCTCGCCGTTGGTTCAAGGCATGCAAGCGGCGATCCCGGCATAAGCGCGGGCATCTTGAGTTCGAAAGCACGCGCATCCAGGCTTTGGCGCTCAGCCGCGAAGGAGCGTGCATCGAAATAGTTCAGCGCCCAAGCGCCAAGAACCCAGCCGCCCGCCAGCGCAAGGACGAGAGCGAGGCCAAGGGGGACCGCGCGATGGATCCGCACCCGGCCACTGGCAGCCAGGAGGGCCCCGGCAGCAATGAAGATCGCAGCGACGGCAGCAGGCGCCCACGTCGCCAGCACACCTGCGCCAATCGGATAAAGGTCGGTGGCCTGCTCGCCGAATTCGAACATCAGCACGCTCTACATACGCCCGCGTGCAGTATAGCGAGGAGGGTGTCTATGACTACCCTTTCCTCCTAGATCGGCAGCGCGGTCGCGCAGAACGTGAGAATATGTACCGATTTTGCCACTGTCGGCGCAAACGCCCTCACCGCAGGCACCTTTCGGTGCCCGACTTACGCAGCTAAGGCGTTGCCGCAATCACACACGCCTGACGCGGCTCGGGTCGGGGGAATTAGGCGCTAAGGCGAATATTCGAGCTGGCTTTCTCTTACCACCCGCTCAAAGGCTTCCTTCGCGCTCTTGATCCGATATTGATAGTCCGATCCGTCTGAAGGGAGCAGCCTCACAATCTCGTAGCTACTATTCGCGACCATGTGACCGATAGGACGCGAGGTAAAGTAAACCGACTGGCCTATGCGGAACTTGTGTTCTTTCAACTCGGTTCTCCTGGACACGACGAAATTGCTCCATTCGAGCGAAACCCCCACCGATCGCCGCGAATATAGCGCAAAAATTCCGCATTCTGCAAAAATTAGTGTGCTTCCGTGGATTTGGAGGGGTTTTTCGCCGCGCATCTGCTCATTCAATGAATTCAGGAACTTGCGAGGGTTTTTTACACTGAAATCAAACGTTTCGGTCGGCGCATGAGGGGAATGCCGCAAGAGCAGGGCAAAAACCATCGAATTCCCACGGGTTTTGTAAAGCCGCTCGCCACGGCACGCTTTGCCGGCCTCGTGCGCCATGACCCGTACAGCAATTCTCCGAACACATTCGTGCCGCCTTCACGGCCTACCCCCTGCCCTCCGAAACGGGGGAAGGCGACAAGCGTATGCGGTTCATTTTTGGGATCATAGTCGGCTGTGGCCTCACCGTGGGAGCCGCCTACGTGACAGATGCAGCCTCGGGCTCACCGCCCGAAAAGCCGATGGTGAACTGGGACGTGGTCGCCAAACATGTCGGCTCTGTCGCCGCGCTCGCGCGCGAGGGTTGGAAGAAGATTGCCGGCTGAACGGGCTTGATTACGCCCGCACTTCCTGACGCTGGAAGCCGATATAGCCGATGGTGAACAGGATGATCGTTCCGGCTATCAGGCCCACGATCTGCGGCCACGCGATCAGTAGACTCTGACCTAGCGGCAGGGGCGCCCCGAGCACCGCGCCTTGCAACTGCGCCAAATAGATCGGGCCGAGCGCCCGTTGAGCCGGATTGAGCAGCGCCAGCGCGATCTCGTCATAGAGCGTCTTTGGCGAAATGCGGGCGAGCGCCGTCTGCCACTCCACCGTTTCCGGCGTCTGCAGACCAAGGCTGGTGTAGCCTGGGTCAGGAGGCGCAATGACGGTCGCAAGAATTTGCGCGACGAACTGCCATAGAAAAACCAGGAACAGCCACAGGCCAAAGCTCACGAGGGCAGCAGTGGCAGCCGAACGGAATACGATCGAGAACAACTGGGCAAGACTGAGCCACACGCCCGCGTAAGCGATCGTGACCAGAAGGAAGATGAATGCGCGCGCGGTCTCCTGCGCATTCGGCGGCACCCCGAGGATCAGCAGCCCGATCCCGATCACGAGCAGCCAGAGCGCGAGCAGGCTTACCGCGATCGTAAACAGGCCGGCGGCAAACTTCCCGAACAAGAGCGCGTCGCGATAGATGGGCTGAGACAGCACGCGCGAAAGCGTGCGCCGGCTGTGCTCGCTATTGACCGCGTCAAAGGCCAGCCCAATCGCCATCACCGGCACAAGGAAAGTACTGAGGAAAAACAGGAAGGAAAGCGGAACGTCCTCGCGTGCATTCGTGAACAAGCGCAGGAAGGCGAACGGATCCTCCGGGGTGGTATCGCGGACCTGCTGGGCGGCGAAATAGACGGTCACGAAAGCCAGGATGATGATCAGGCATTCGATCACCCGCATGCGCACGCTGGTGAGGTGATCGCTCGTCTCCTTGAGAGCAACAACTCCGAGACCATTCAATGCCGAGCCTTCACGCTGCATGAATCGCGCTCTCCTGAGGATGGTCGTGGAAATATCGCGTGTAGATGGCCTCCAGGCTCGGCTCTGCGACGGCGAGGCGTTGGAGGCGTCCGCCGGCCGTGACCACCGCCGCCGCCGCTTCTGGCCGAACGTCATGATCGGCAAGCAGCAACAGCTGCGTTGGAGACAGGCTTTCGACCTTCTGCACACCGGGTACGGCGGCAAGGTGCTCGGCGAGACCCTGCCCCTGCGCTTCCACCTCGACACGGAAACCGCCGCCCAGAACCTGGCGGCCGAGCTCGGGCACGGTCCCCATGAGGACGATTGTGCCTTCACTGAAGAGAGCTACTCGATCGCAAACGCTCTGCACGCGTTCGAGCAGGTGGGAGGACAACAACACGGTCACGCCGCGCCGCTTGAAATCACGGATCATGTCGAGCAGTTCGACCGTAACCTGCGGATCGAGACCGGAGGTTGGCTCGTCGAGAATGGCGATCTGCGCATCCTTCATGACGATCTCGGCAAGGCCGAGCCGCTGTCGCATGCCACGCGAAAAGGTGGCGACACGGGTATTGGCGACTTCGGAAAGTCCGACTTGGGCGAGCGAGCTTGCGATCTTTTCTTCCCGCTCGGAGCGCTCAATCCCGATCAGGCGTGCGGTGTAACGTAAATTTTCAGCCGCCGAGAGATTGTCATAGAAGCCGACCTGATCCGGCAAATATCCGACGCGCCGCTTCACAGCGAGCGGCTCACGTTCGGGGTCATGGCCGAGCACGCGGGCTTGCCCGCCCGAAATCGTGCTCAACCCAAGCAGCATCAGGATGGTGGTTGTTTTTCCAGCTCCGTTTGGGCCGAGCACGCCGAAAATCTCTCCGCGCGTCACGGAAAAAGACACGCCTTTGACGACGGCTGTGCCATCGTAGCGCTTGACGAGGTTTTGCACCTCGATGACGGCGCCCTCGGTCATCGCCGGCCAAACCACGCAACCGCGCCAACGAGGACAAGCAGCGCAATCCCGATGAGTGCGATCCCGACGATGCCCCACAGCGTGGAGGTGACAACGGCGACACGGAAGGTCTGGGATGACGTTTCTCCACGGGCCGAAGCGCGGAATGTGTTGACGTAGTCTCCCGCAATCGCCTTTGCGGGCGGCGTGATAAGCACGATCACGTCCTTGTTCTCGTTGGGCGCGATGCGATCGAGCGTCTTTGGCTCAAAATTGATCTTCCAGCCGCTGGGGCCCGAGCCAGACAGCTCAACCTGCTCAGCCGCGGCTGTACCCGAGTTCGTGAGCACGATCGGAACAGAGCTCTCGACGCCCGCCGATGTGCTCGCATTGAGGCGGCCATCACGGCCGGTGATTTCGATCTTGGGCTGGCCCGTAATGTCCATGGTCAGTTCCGTGCTGGCCGAGGCGTCCTCGGCCGAGACCTTGGCGACGATCTTGTATTTGCCGGCGGCAACCGTATTCGGCGGCTTTACCTTGAGCTTGACGTCTTTGGACTGTCCCGGATCAAGCGGCAGCGCATTGAGCTCCTGACTGCCATACTGTTCGGTGAAGGTGGCATCGAAATTCTGCGGCGCCTGGGCGGAAAGGCTTACGGTGACCTTCTTGCCGCTGTCGTTCTTGATCCCAAGCTGAAACTCGAAGTTTGACTTTGACGTGCCGCGCAATTCCGGCAGTTGAGGATTGAGCGCGAGCTTGGCCGGCAGATCAGTTGCCAGTTTTACATCGATCGGCAGAGACACATTGGCCGTGGTGCCCTTGGCATTCACGGTGAGCGTCGTGGTGCCCGCAGGGGCTTCTTTCGGCACGTCGAGACGCAGTTCGAGGGACACGCTGCCATTGGTAGCCGGCATGACCGCCGCGACCGGCTGGCCGGCGCCGATCAAGGTCGCCGTCCATCCCGAGGGCACGCCATCAACCGAGAGCGCAAGCCGCTCCGGCGGAAGCGCATAGTTCTGTAATCGCACATTTATGGACGATGTCGAGCCCGGACGCAGCGTGACGGCCGGATAGTCGGTGAGCAAAAACAGCCCCTTCACGTCGTTCTTGGCTTCCTCCGCTCCCGCGGCCATGCAAAGGGCGGCGAGCATCGAAAGGACAGCAGAAAAACGGGCGATAACGCGACATCGCATGATGACAGCTCCAAGCGGGTGAGCGAGAGTGGACCGTTCGTGAAATTACGCCTCCACCCGCATCAAAAGGCCATGCGGGTGCCTGCGAAACAGCCGACTATTTCGTCTCACGCAAGGAATCAATAGACCGCACCACAAATTTTCTTGAAATTTTTGGTCCGGGCACCTGGCGGACTGATCACAGAAGAGGGCGCTGCCATGGGCGGTGCGACAATGTGACCGCTCAACGCTATGGCGAAGGATGCGCCTGACAACCGTCGCGCCGCTCGTTCTCACCGCGCTCGCCCCATCCGGTAGGGCTTGAGGATGGCATACACCGCTTCCTGGGCAGGCGTTGCGATTGCGTACTTGCGCCCGAGTGCAACCACCTTGCCGGCGAGCCAATCCAGTTCGAGCCGATTGCCTGCTTCAAGATCGTTCGCCATGGAGGCCTTCATGGCGGGGGAAAAGCCGGTCACCGCGTTCTCCAGTTCCGCGGGAAAGCCCTGCGGGAAAACGATACCGGCCGCCCGCCCTACCGCCAATGTCTCATGCATCAGCTTGAACAAGAAGGCTCGCATGTCGTCGTCATCGCGGATGACGCCGAGAGGCTGGCGCGTGCTCGCCGTAATGCTCGACGTGCCGGAGAGCAGCACGAATTTCTTCCAGAGGTCGAGAAGCATGTCCTCGGCCAGCGTGATATCGATGCTGGCACGCTTCATCTGGTCCACGTAGCCGGCGAGGATTGCGTCGGGGCGCCGATCCAACCGGCCGCAGCGAACGCGCGCTATTGAGCCGGTATGACGGATCACGCCGGGCTTGGCGATATTGGTGACCACGTAGGTCGCGCCGCCGATTGTGTGCTCATCGCCCAGGATTGGCGCCAATCGTTCGACGCTGTCGACGCCGTTCTGGAGCGTGATGACGCGAGTATGGGCGCCCAGGAGCGGCCGCGTCTGCTCGCCTGCCGTTTCAGTATCCCATAGCTTCACCGCGAAGAGCACGAGGTCGACGGGGCCGACCTGTTGCGGATCATCGGTGACGTTGATGTCGTTGAGGTGCAGGTCGCCAAGCGCGCTCTCGATGCGCAGCCCGTCGCGGCGAATGGCGTCGCGATGGGCGCCCCGCGCGATGAACGCGACATCGTGGCCGGCCGCCGCCAATCGGGCGCCAAAATAGCCGCCAACCGCACCCGCCGCCATGACCGCGACACGCATATTTGTGCGTCAACTTCTGAAATTTAGATCGCCACTTCGGAGGCCGCATCAAAAAAATGCAGACGGTCCGGGCGCAGCGCGAAGCGAAGCTTGTCGCCGCGGGTAGCGCGCACATTCGGCTCTACCGCAGCGACCATGGTCTGGTCGCCGACCTGCAGGTCGAGAAGAATCTCGGAACCGAGCTTCTCCACCACCTCGACCATTCCTTCAAAGCAGAGCCCTGCGGCGTCGCTGCCGTTGGCGAGACGCAAGTCTTCCGGCCTGACGCCGATCGTGACGTCCTTGTCGATGTAGTGCGCAAGGCGCCGAGCAAGCTCCGGCGGCACCTCAATGCCGAACCCGGGCTTGTGCGCGCGCAGGGAATCTTTCTCGCCGCTCACTCGGACGGCGGCGAAATTCATCCCGGGCGAGCCGAGGAAACCGGCTACGAACCGGTTGGCGGGCGAGTTGTATAGTTCGAGCGGCTCACCCACTTGCTGCACGACACCGTCGCGCATCACCACCACGCGATCGCCCAGCGTCATCGCCTCCACCTGGTCATGGGTCACATAGATTGCAGTCGTGCTGAGCCGGTTGTGCAGCTTCTTGATCTCAACCCGCATCTGCACACGCAGCTTCGCGTCAAGGTTTGAGAGCGGCTCATCGAACAAAAAAACCCGCGGGTGGCGCACAATGGCGCGGCCGAGTGCCACGCGCTGACGTTGTCCGCCTGAAAGCTGGCGAGGTTTTCGCGCCAGCAAATTCTGAATTCCCAGGATCTCGGCCGCCGCCTGCACGCGCTTGCCGATCTCGGCGCGCTCGAATTTGCGCATCTTGAGGCCGAACGCCATATTGTCGTAGACGCTCATGTGCGGATAGAGGGCATAGTTCTGGAACACCATCGCGATGTCGCGGTCCATGGGCGGCAGCTCGTTGACCACGGTTTCGCCGATGAGCACCTCGCCGGAGCTGATGGATTCGAGACCCGCCACCATCCGTAACGTCGTGGTCTTGCCGCATCCCGACGGGCCGACCAGAACCAGGAATTCCTTGTCGCGGATTTCGAGATTTACGTCTTTGACGACGTGCGTTGCGTCGAACATTTTGTTCAAGCTGCGGAGCAGCACGCGGGCCATGGCCTCACCCTTTGACGGAGCCGGTGAGACCGGCAACGTAATACTCGACGAAGAAAGAGTAGATAATCGCCACCGGAATTGAGCCCAGCAACGCGCCTGCCATGAGCTGCCCCCAGAAAAATACATCCCCGCGGATCAGCTCGGAGGTGACGCCGACCGGCACCGTCTTCTCGGCAGGCGAAGAGAGAAACACCAGCGCGTAGATGAACTCGTTCCACGACAAGGTGAACGCAAAGATTGCCGCTGACATAATTCCGGGAACTGCTACCGGGAAAACGATATAGACCATCGCTTTCCAGCGCGTTGCGCCGTCGATGCGCGCGCATTCCTCCAGTTCTCTTGGGATCGCTTTGAAATATCCCATCAGCAACCACGTGCAGAACGGGATCAGGAATGTTGGATAGGTCAGAATAAGCGCCCACGGCGTGTCGCCGAGGCGGAAATTGCGGATAATGTCAGAGAGCGGGATGAAGAGCAGAGTCTGCGGCACGAGATAAGTGATGAAAATGCCGGTGCCGAGGCTGCCGGCAAACGGAAAGTTGAGACGCGAGAGCGCGTAGCCGGCGAGCAGACCGCAGAACACCGAGATGATGGTTGCGACCGTCGAAATGAATAATGTATTCCACATCCACGTGCTGAACATCGTTTCCGCGAGCAGATGTTGGATGTGCTCGAGCGTGGGATGCAGGGTCCAGAATGGGGTGTAGTTCGGCGCCATCCACGGCCGGTACAGCTCACTGTCCGGCCGGACACTCGTCACCATCATCCAGTAGAATGGAAACAGCAACACGACGACGAACACCCCGAGCGGGATGTAGAAGAAGACCCAGCGCCGCCACCTGGCTCCTTCAATCACTAATGCGTCTCCACACGGCGAATATAAAGCAACTGAACGATCACCACGATCAGCAGGACCGGAAACATGGCAAGTGAGATCGCCGCACCCTCGCTCAACAAACCGGTGCCGATTCCCACCTGATACGCATATGTTGCAAACAGCTGCGTGGCATTGGCAGGCCCGCCGCCGGTCAGCACGTACACCAGCTGGAAGTCCGCGAAGGTCTGTATTATCGAGAACAGCACGACCACCATGGTGACCGGGAGCAGCAGTGGCCAGGTTACGTGCCAGAAGCGTTGCCATGGCCTTGCCCCATCAATGGCGGCCGCTTCCTGGAGCTCGGGGTTGATGGTCTGGAGCCCGGCGAGCAGGCTGATCGCATAGAACGGAACACCGCGCCAGACATTGACGATGATCACCGAGATCATCGCCAGATCGGGATCGCTCAGCCAGTTGATGCGACCATGGATGAGCCCTAGCCGGTAGAGGCTCCAGTTGATGACGCTGAACGTCGGATCGAACATCCACTTCCAGGCAAACGTCGAGAGCACGGTGGGAATGATGAATGGCAACAGCACAAAGGCCCGGGTGAGCGCCTTGCCCTTGAAATGCCGGTTCAGCAACAGCGCAAGCCACAAGCCAAGCGCAAGCTTGAACACGGTCGTGACGCCCGTATACCAGAACGTGTTCCAGACCGCGGTCCGGAAGATGCTGTCGTTCCAGAGCTTCTCGAAATTGCTCAGCCCGATGAAGTGGCCGGGTACGCCGACCCGCGCGTTCGTGATCGCAAGCACCACGCCCTCCACGAACGGATAGGCGATAAAAAGGCCGAGTATGATGACGGTGGGCAGGAACAGTGCCAGTGCGAGCCAGCGCTCGTCCTCGAGCAGGCGGCTCACGAGTGCACGTCTTGCGATCGGAGCCGTTGTCTGGACGTAGGCGACTGCCATTTGGCTGCCTTGCTTGGCGGTATTCCCGCCGGTTGCGGTCAGGCGGGGTAGATCTTCGCCAGCTCGTCATGGGCCCATTTGACGGCATCTTGCGCCGGCATGCCCTGCACTGCCTTGGCGTACATATCGACAATGATGTACTTCGTCACGACCTCGGCGGCCTTGCGGGTTGAGGGTCCCTGGTAGCCCGCAAAGCGGCCGGTGCGGGCGGCCTGCTTGTAGGGCAGCATGATCGGGTCGTCATTCCACAGCTTGTGTTTCTCCCACTCGGTCGTCGGCCCGACCGAGAATCCCTTCTGCGACACAAACCATTGGTCGAAGACCTCGCGGGAGTGAATCCAGCGCAGGAATTTCTTCCCCACGTCCCGATTCCTGGAATAGCCCATCAGCATGTTCGAGAACGGCACGTGATAGCTGAATTGCCCGCCCTGACCCTTGGGCAGCGCCGCATGCAGGATGTCGCCCTTCAATTGCGCGCCGGTCTCCGTCAAGTAGGACTCCGGCTTGCGCAGCGCCTCGATATAGATCGAGGCGCCATTGAGCGTCGCGCAGCACGTCCCGGACAGGAAGGCGCGGTTGTTATTGGAATCGTCCCAGGCAAGGCCGCCTTCGTCATGTGCCTCGTGCCAGAAGGCGGTCATGAATTTCACGGATTCGACCGTCGCAGGGCTGTTGAGCACGACCGTCTTGCCGTCGGCCTCGACCTCCTTGCCGCCCCAGGACCAAAGGTAAGGATAAACGAATGCGGGGGCGTCGCCGAAGGTATGACCGAGCGACTGCCCGACCGGCCGATTCTTTGCTTTAAGCTTCTTGCCGACCTCGCGGTACGCCTCCCAGGTCTGCGGAAACTTGCCGTCACCGTAACCCACTTCGGCGAACCACGATTTGCGGTACGCGATCTGCAAACCGACGACGCTCCAGGGCAACGCAATCCATTTTTTGCCGTCGTAGGCAACCGCTTTGGACGTTTCGTAGAAGCCGCCTTGCGCTTTGCCGATTTCGTCCGCGAGGTCGCTTATGTCAACGAGACTGTCGCCATAAAGCTGAGCCCAGTTGTTGAGCGCACAGACAATGTCCGGCCCTGAGCCCGACTGAATCGCCGAGGTGATGCGAGCCTGAATGTCGTTGGCATTTATGGTCTCGACGTTGAGCTTCACGCCGAGCGCTTTCTCGCACTCGCCGGTGATCTCTCTTCGGAGCAGTTGGTCCGAGGCGGGAACGAAATCGTTCCAGCGCAACCAGTGTATCGTCGTGGTTTGAGCGATCGCGGGAGCGCGGCCAGAGGCGAGAATGCCCGCCATGCCGCCCAGGGTCGCCATTGCGCCGCCGCCCGAAAGCTTTATGAAACCGCGCCTATTAAAGCGTGCCATGGCATTTCTCCCGCCAATTTTTATTGCCCGAGTCTATGGACAACGCCTTTGTCATTCAAGAGCAACGGCGTGAACAGTTCGACGCTTGCAGGAGAAAACCATGGCCGGGCGACTTGCGGACAGAGCAGCGATCATTACGGGCGGCGCAGGCGGGATCGGGGCAGCGACCGGGCTTTTGTTTTGCCAGGAAGGAGCCCGGGTGGTCCTGGTCGACAGCGATGCCGAAGCCATGGAGCGCGCCGTATCGCATATTCAAGCGAGTGTACCGCATGCGTGTGTCGTTGCGGTCGTTGCTGATGTCGGCGAGGAGGAGACCGCAAGCGAGGTCGTTGCCCAAACAAGAAGGGCGTTTGGCGCCATCGATGTGTTGGCCAATATTGCCGGCATTCGCGCTTATGAACCGCTCGCGCAGGCGCGGCGCGATACCTGGGAAAAGATCATTGCAGTCAATCTCATGAGCTACGCCTATTTCATCCGGGAGGCGATCACGGATTTGCGCGCATCGGGGCGCGGCAGCGTCATCAACATATCCTCAACGCACGCGGTAAATCCGCGCGCCGGGATGGGGCAATATGATGTGACAAAAGCGGGCATTGTCTCGCTAACGCAGACGCTTGCATTCGAGGAGGCAAAGCACGGCGTGCGTGTGAACGCCGTGTGCCCGGGGCTCACCTTGACCCCATTTCACCTTCGGCGTGCGCAATCAGCTGGACGCACGCGGCAGGATCTCGATCACGAAGCGGCCGAAGGATGCCTGCTGGGCCGCTGGGCAAATGCGCGCGAGGTCGCCTACCCAATCCTGTGGCTTGCTTCTGACGAAGCCTCCTACATCACCGGGTCGGTTCTGATGGTCGATGGCGGCCGCTTCGTGCGGTGAGGCGTGGACCCCGCGGCGATGCCGCACGACACGAGCAGCGGCTCGCCCGTCGCTACCCCATGAGCTTGACCCGCCGCGTAGCCGGTCGTGCCGCTGGCCGTATTGGCGGGGTCACTTCAGCGGGGCGATCTTCTTCGGCATCTGCATGCGAGCGCATAAGTCCCAATCCTCCATCGAGCGGTCGCCTCGTGTGGAGGGCCCGCCTCCTCATCGGTTCAGGAGAAGGCGGGCTGGAAGACCCCTGCCGTCAAGATGCGTGAATCGTCCTGAACTCTCCGTCGGCCCATTTGACCGCGTCCTCGGCCGGCGTGCCCTGCACCGCCTTGGCGTACATGTCGGTGACAAGATATTTGCTCACGCCTTCAGCCGCGTGGCGGTCGGCCGGACCCGCATAGCCGGGGAAACGGCCCGCGCGGGCGGCGGAGCGGAACGGCAGCATCACCGGGTCCTTTTCCCAGAGCGGGTCCTGTTCCCAAATCGTCGTGGCTCCCACCGAGTAGCCCTGCTGTGAGTTGAACCACTTCTGATAGATCTCCTTCGAGGTCATCCAGCGCAGAAAGTCTTTTGCCGCTTTCTGGTTCTTCGAATACCCCATCAGCATGTTGCTCATCGGCAGGTGATAACCAAATTGTCCCGCCGGACCTTTGGGGAGCGGCGAGTGCGCCATGTCCTGGAACATGGGCTTGCCCTTGTCGTCGAGATACGTGTCAGGCTTGCTCTTCGCCAAAAGATAGATTGATGCGCCATTGAGCGTGGCACTGATGGTGCCCGAGAGAAAGGCACGATTGTTGTTGGTGTCGTCCCAGGCGAGGCCGCCTTCGTCGTGCGCCTCCTTCCAGAACGCGTTCATGAATTTCACGGAGTCGACCGTCTCCTTGGAGTTAAGCACGACCTTCTTGCCGTCAGCCTCAACTTCCTTGCCGCCCCAGGACCACAGATACGGATAGGTGAAGGTAGGTGCATCGCCGAAAGTGTGGCCGAGCGTCTGCCCAAGCGGCTGGCCGGCGGCTTTGAGCTTCCTGCCGAGAGCGCGGTACTCCTCCCATGTCGCGGGAAACCCATTGACGCCCTGCGCAGCAAACCATGACTTGCGGTAGACAATCATCGCACCCAGTACGCACCAGGGCACGGCAAGCCATTTTTTGCCGTCATTGGCAACGGCTTTTGATTCATCGTAGAAGCCGCCTTGCGCCTTGCCGATTTCCTCCACGATATCATCCACGGGCGCGACGCTCTCGGCATAGAGCTGCGGCCAGTTATTCAGGCCAAGAATGATATCAGGTCCGGTGCCTGACTGGATCGCCGCGGTGGTGCGCGCCTGCAGGTCATTGCCGTTGATCGTTTCGATGTTGAGCTTTAGGCCGAGCGCCTTCTCGGCTTGCGGCGCGATCTCCTTTCTCAGGAGCTCGTCAGATGCCGGAACAAAGTCGTTCCACCGCAGCCAGTGAACGGTCGCGCCCTGGGCATAGGCGGGCGCCTGCGACGTTGCGAGAATCGAAGCAAGCCCGCCGGTCTTGGCCGCGACCGCGCCGGCACCCGAAAGCTGCAGCAGTTTTCGCCGATGAATCCGAGCCATGTTGTCTCCTCCACTCCGATCGATTTTTTGAGACGTGAGATTGACTGAGCAAGTCCTATCACATTCCGCGCGCTCCTACATCAAGAACACACCTTTGCCGCTGATCTGGCGGTCGAAGACCCGGTACGCCTCCTCGGCCTGGGATAGCTGCCAGCGATGGGTGAAAAGATCATCGACCGCAATCTTGCGCTCGGCGATAAAGCGCGCGCAGTCTGCCTGGACAACAGTGGAGAACGTCCAGGACCCGACAATAGTAAGCTGCTTGCGCAGAAGGTCGGGGCTCACGTCCAGCGTCACATTGCCGCCCTCCCCGACGAAACAGGCCGTGCCCCAGGCCTTGGTAGCGCGTACCGCGGTGACGCGGCCCTCCGCTGCTCCGGAAGAATCCAGCGTCATGTCGGCTCCCCTTCCATTCGTCAGGGCCTTGATCCCGACGACCGCATCGTCGAGCGCTGGATTGATCAGCGCGTCTGCGCCGAACTCTTTTGCCCGGGCAAGCCGCTGCGGACTCACATCGAGAGCGATCACGCGCGCGCCCATATGCGCGGCGAGTTGCGTCGCCGAAAGCCCGACCGGTCCCTGGCCGATGACCGCAATCGTATCCCGTCCTGAGACATTCATTCGCCGCAGCGCTTGATAGGCCGTTCCGGTGCCACAGGAAATCGCTGCGCCGGCCGCAAAGGTCAGTTGGTCGGGCAACGGCACGAGCGTATGGGCCGGCACCTTCATATACGGAGCGTGGGCGCCATCCCCGGTCAC
Source organism: uncultured Xanthobacteraceae bacterium (assembly GCA_955652925.1). Taxonomy (GTDB): domain Bacteria; phylum Pseudomonadota; class Alphaproteobacteria; order Rhizobiales; family Xanthobacteraceae; genus VAZQ01. The sequence goes on from CATPCO010000467.1 coordinate 14,381, forward strand.
TCCATAGACAACGCTACCCTCGACACACATCTGCGACCAGCCGGTCAGGCAATGCGCACAGGTGCCGCATCCGGAATAGTGATGCACCATGACACGCCTGCCGATCCGAGCCGCGCGGTCCTTGATGTTTGCGCCGGTCTCGGCCACGACACCGCATGGCTCATGCCCGGCAATGACGGGGCCGCTGACCTTGCCAAGCCCGAGCGAAGCCGTGCCGCCTGCGGCGCGATAGAACTTGAGGTCGCTGCCACACATCCCGGACGCCTTGATCTCGACCACGACATCGTTTGGGCCCGGCGCAGGGTCGGGAAACTCAGCCAGCTCCAACTTGCGCTCCCCAAGGAAGGTCACGCCGCGCATGCTATCTCTCCTGCAATGATCGGCCGAGCGGTTGACGAGGACACCCCGCGACCGGGTATTCTCGTTCGCCATGCGCAACAGCACCATCCGGGTTGCCACCTTCGCTGGCCCGGGCGCCGAACCTCTCATCCACTCGGTTGAGTGGCCGCGCATTGGAAAAAAAGCCGCTCTCATTGCGATCGGCGCCTGCGGCGTGTGCGGGACCGACCTTCACATCCTCAAAGGTCACTGGCCGAAGCCGTTGCCGTGGCCCTTTACGCTCGGTCATGAGCTGGGCGGCGTCATTGTCGAAGCGGGAGCGGACTTTACGGAAGATTTCATGGGCAAGCCGCTGGCAGTCGGCTCCAAGGTCATGATCCCGCCATTGATGCCCTGCGGGCAGTGTTATTACTGCGTGCATTATCCCGAGCGCGCCAACAAGTGTCTCACCCCCGTCTATTACGGTCGCTACCTTGGGTTCGACAAGCCGCCGCATCTATGGGGCGGCTTCGCCGAATATGTCTATGTCGATCTCGACATGCTGCCCGGCACCAAGGTGTACAAGCTGCCGGATGACATGCCGCTGCGGCTCGGAGCGCTGTCGGAGCCGCTGACTTCATGCGTGCGCGCGTTCAATCGCGCGGTGCGCGCCGGCGGATTCACCTGGGGCGACACGGTCGTGATCCAGGGCTCGGGGCCGATCGGCATTCTTGCGATCGCGGCCGCCCACGAGATGGGTGCCGGGCGCGTGATCTGTGTCGGCGCGCCCGAGGCGCCGCGGCTCCAGCTTGCGCGCAGGTTCGGAGCCGAAGCGACGGTGAGCATCGAGGAGATCACCGACCCGCAGCAGCGGATCAGGCGCGTGCGCGACATCGTCGGGGGCTTTGGAGCCGATCTCGTGATGGACTGTTCCGGCCACCCCAGCGCCGGCCCGGAAGGGATCGAGTTCCTGCGCGACGGGGGCACTTATGTGGAGATGGGACAGTTCACAGATGCGGGCTCGATCGCTACGTCCTGGCACCGCATTTGCGCCAAGGACATCAATGTCCTTGGGTCATGGGCGTTTACAGGCAATGACCTTCCGCTCGGCGTCGACATGCTCTACCGCGCGCGCAACAAATATCCCTGGCTCGAAATGCAAACGCTTTACCCGTTTGATGAGGATGGCGTTTCGCGCGCCGTCAAGGACGCCATGGCAATGAAGACCGTGAAGTCCACGATCGTGCCTTGGCCCGAGCTGGTGTGAGTGTGCTGTAGCCCGGATGAGCGGAGCGATATCCGGGTTCCTGCCGACCCGGCCTATCCCGCATTTCGCTCCGCTCATGCGGTCTACAGCTCATGCGGGCTACGCTGCCAATCCCATTTGAGCGAACACGGCGCGGCCGAGCAGGCCGTAGGGGTTTGCCAGCGTCTCCAACATTTCGAAATGATTGTATCCTTCGCCGACGAGCAGCTCGACGGGTTTGCCGGCCGCTTTCACCGCCGCATAAAAATCGCGTGTCTGACGCTGGAACTCGGGCGTCTCGTAAGTGCCGTGCGCAAGAATAAGCGGCGTGTGCAGCTTGTCGATATGGCGAGCCGCGCTGAGTGCCTCCTCCATCTCGTCCGTGAATTTCACGTATTTCGAACGCTTCGACAGCCGTACCGGCTTGAGATCGTACATGCCGCTGCTCAGGGCCGCGCCTTTGAGAATGTCGATGGGCAGGTCTTGCTTGCGCCAATCATGGGTCACCACGCAGCCGCCGAGATGTGAGCCGGAGGAATGGGACGTGAGATAAAGCCGTCCGGGATCACCGCCAAAGCGCGAGGCATTGCGGTAGACCCAGGCGACTGCGCGGCGCACCTGCTCGACCATGGGAAACAGGCTTGCGCCGGCGTCGTCCACATTCGTAAAGTCGAGAATGACGTAATGCGCCCCTGCTTGCACGAACGGTTCGGCCAGAAACGCGTAATCGGCACCGCGATTGGCCCGCCACGCGCCACCGTGGATGAAAATGTTGACCGGCGCATTCGGCGCTTTGGTGCGGTAGATGTCGAGCTTCTCGATCTCGCTCGGCCCATAAGCCACGCGCTCCGGAAGCCCTAGTACAGCGCGGGCTCTTTCGCTGTTGGCAATACGACGCTTGCCGACCTGATCGCGGTTTGGCGCATACACGATCTGGTCGTAGGCGTCGTCGAGCTCCTGCTGGTCCATGTCGAGCCATACCAGCGGGCCTTTTACGCGTGGCTGGCGGGAGGGCGCGCTCGCCGCCAGCGCGGACGCCGCGGCGGATGCCAGAGCCGGATGTGCATTATCGGGATCGTATTGCATGCAAGCTGCCTTCAAATAAGACCCCCACCCTTCCCTCCCCCGCTTGCGGGGGAGGGTTAAGGGTGGGGGCAGTCTCAGACGCTGGCGTGATTGATAAACTTCTCCGGCGGCGCCTCGCCCCATTGCGATAAGAGAGCTTCCTCGGCCGCCACAAGATTGGAGCCGTTCGCCAGGTTGAGGCGATCGCTGTCGGCCCAATGCTCGTGCACACGGCCCCATGGATCGGCCCAGTAGTCATAGACTTGGCTGCCGAGCACGTGGCGGCCGATGCCCCACATGTGCTCGTATTTCCCGAACTGTGCCAGATAGTCATGCCCCATGGCCACGTCGTCGATGTCCTGGACCTCGAAGGAGAGATGGTTCAATCCGGTCTTCGCGTGGTTGAGACAGAAGAACACGTGGTGATCGACATAGGCGTCCCCGCGGTCGCACCGGTTGAAAGAGCCGATCAGGTTATCCTGCGCACCCGCATAGACGTCGTCCGAGCAAATAAATCCCAAAGCGTCGCGGAACCACGCCACGGTCTCGTGAAACCTCGGAGTCATCAGCACGCCGTGTCCGATCCGCTTCACATGCGAGGGCCCCTTCGGAAGCCGCATCAGCTCACCCGCGCGCAGTAGCGGGTCTTCGCCGGTATTGAGCTTTTGCCGCCTGGTCGGAATTGGCGGCACCGGGGCGATGCCGTAGACGACCTCGATCTGATAGCCGTTGGGCTCGATCAAACGTACGCGCTTGCCGCCCCCTGGCTCGTCGATTGCTTCAATCCCGGACGCTCCCGGCGCCCTGGCAACGCGCTTGAGGTCGTCCTCGCTCCCTGCGTAATAGGCAAAACCTATGAATTTCGGATCCCCTTTCTCGGTGACATGAATGTGATGGGTGGGATCGCTCCCACGCATGTAGAGCGCCGTCGGCGTGCGCTCGGCGCGCTGCATCCCGAATCGGGTGAGAAACTCCTCCATGATATCGAGATCGGGCGCGCGCAGGCGGCCGTATGCCATATCCGTGACCTTGATCAGGGCCATGATCGTTTCTCTCCCATTTACGCCGGATGCCGGCAACGTTACCCCAGATTCAATTCCTTGAAAAAGTCGTTGCCCTTGTCATCGATGACGATGAAGGCGGGAAAATTCTCCACTTCGATTCTCCAGATCGCCTCCATGCCGAGCTCGGGAAACTCCACGGTCTCGACCTTCTTGATGCAATGCTCGGCGAGATTGGCAGCAGCGCCTCCGATCGAGGCGAGATAAAAGCCCCCGTGCTTCTTGCAGGCTTCGCGCACCGCCGGCGAGCGATTGCCCTTGGCCAGCATGACCATCGAGCCGCCGGCCGCCTGGAAATCGTGCACGAACGAATCCATGCGGCCCGCGGTCGTGGGACCAAACGCGCCCGAGGCATAACCCTGCGGCGTCTTCGCGGGTCCCGCGTAGTAGACCGGATGGTTGCGGAAATAATCAGGCAGTCCCTCCCCCTGCTCCAGCCGCTCGCGCAGCTTGGCATGGGCAAGATCGCGGGCGACGATCAACGGCCCGGAGAGCGAGAGCCGGGTTTTGATCGGGTGCTTGGAGAGCTGCGCGAGGATCTCGCGCATCGGCCGGCGCAGATCAATATGCACGACTTCACCACCCAGTTTCGAGCTGTCGATCTCGGGCAAGTATTGTGCCGGGTTGTGCTCGAGCTCTTCGAGATAGACCCCCTCGCGCGTGATCTTGCCCAGCGCCTGGCGATCCGCCGAGCATGAGACCCCAAGCCCGATCGGCAATGACGCGCCGTGGCGCGGCAGACGGATGACACGTACGTCGTGACAGAAATATTTGCCTCCGAATTGGGCGCCCACGCCGAGCGACTGCGTCAACCGGTGCACCTCCTGTTCCATTTCGAGATCGCGGAACGCATGGCCGTCCTCGGAGCCATGGGTCGGCAGACCGTCAAGATAGCGGCAGGATGCGAGCTTGACCGTCTTCATGGTGAGCTCGGCTGAGGTGCCGCCGATCACGATCGCGAGGTGGTAGGGCGGACAGGCAGCCGTTCCAAGCGTGAGCACCTTCTCTTTGAGGAAGGCGATCATGCGATCGTGGGTGAGAATTGATGGTGTGGCCTGAAACAGGAATGCCTTGTTCGCCGAGCCGCCGCCCTTGGCGATGAACAAGAATTTGTAGACCTCGTCGTCGGCTTTTTCGCCGGCATAGATCTCGACCTGCGCCGGCATGTTCGACTTGGTATTGTTCTCCTCGAACATGGAGATGGGAGCAAGCTGTGAATAGCGCAGATTGCGCTTGAGATAGGCGTCGCGCGCGCCCTCGGCGAGCGCGGCCTCATCGTCCCCGTCCGTGAAAACCAGCCTGCCCCGCTTGGCCATGATAATGGCGGTGCCGGTGTCCTGGCACATCGGAAGCACGCCGCCCGCGGCAATGTTGGCGTTCTTGAGGAAATCGTAGGCAACGAACTTGTCATTATCGCTGGCCTCGGGGTCATCGAGAATCGCACGCAATTGCTTGAGATGCCCGGGCCGAAGGAGATGGTTGATATCGCTAAAAGCTGCCTCCGAGAGCGCGCGCAAACTCTCGCGCTCAACAACAAGCATCTCTGGCCCCGCGATCTTCTCAACACGCACGCCCGTCCCGGTGAGTTTGCGATATGGCGTCTTGTCCTCGCCCAGCGGGAATAGGGGAGTATGCTTGTAGGGCGGCGTAAGACTGACGGGGGCGTTCATGGCTGATACCTGTTGCAGGCCGACAGGCGGCTGTTCATACCCGTCGCCGAATCTGCCTATATCGCGCGAATGGCTCGCAAGAAACCCTTTCGGATCGGACGTTCGCGTACCGGACTTGGCCTGTTCGCGACCGAACCGATCAAGAAGTACGCCTTCATCGTCGAATATAAGGGCCGGCGGCTCAGCAATGAACAGGCGGAGAAGCTGGAGGCGCGCGGCAACCGCTACTTGTACGAAATCAACAGCCGCCGGACCATAGACGGGTCGGGCCGAAGCAACCTCGGCCGCTACGCCAACCATTCATGCCGGCCAAATGCAGAATCCCATCTCACCAAGGGCAAGATCATCCTGCGTGCGATCAAGACCATTCGTCCCGGAGATGAGATCACCTACGATTACGGGGAGGACTATTATCGCAATGTCATTACGCCGCGGGGGTGCAGATGCGTGAAATGCAGGCAGAAGCGGGCCTCGGCACGGCGCGCCCAACGCGCAGTGAAGGCGCGCGCACTGCGGCGAAAACAGCGCACTCGCGCTGCCGCCATGACGCGTCATCGCCCGCGTCGGCGGGCGACCCGGTAACCAACGACCTTTGCGTGTTTACTGGGTGCCCCACATGCGCGGGTCACGACGAGCGACCCATCATCCACAGGCGAATCAAGCGGGTTTGTTATCGAGTTCCTTGAAATAGCGATAAATCCCCCATTGGCTGAACGGGATCCGCCGCTCGGAGGCAAGGTAGGACGCGATCCGCGGGCGTGTCGCCACCCGCTCGCGGAGCGCCACGATGCGTGGCACCTTCTTCTCGAACCGGCGCATCCTTTTGGGAAAGGCATAGCGCAAGCCTTCAACGATCTGAAAGAGCGAGA
>CATPCO010000468.1 GCA_955652925.1 uncultured Xanthobacteraceae bacterium
CACTGCGGTGATCCGAAATATCGCCTGCGCCCCGTCAACGTGCGCCTTGAGGACAACCGGGTCTACGTGAAGCTCCCGGCCTGAGGTGCCCCCGGTTCGGAGTAGGTTGGGTCGAGTTCTTCACGAGACCCAACATTCACCGGACGGGCATCCGTGGCGTTGGGTCTCGCGCGGACGCGCTCGACCCGACCTACCGCGCCTCGCATGACCGCTTGCGAGCTCGAGCTGAGCATTGCGCTCTCCGACAACGAGCGCACGCGCCCGCTCATTGAGGGCCGGGTTGCTCCGCAGGGGATCAGGCTCGTTCCCACCATGGTCCACCCTTCGGAAATGTTCTGGCGCCAGTTGCGCTTTTCCGAGTTCGACGTTTCCGAAATGTCGATGTCGTCGCTGATCATTTCCATATCGCGGGGCGAGACGCGCTGGGTCGGGATTCCGGTTTTCACCATGCGGAAGTTTTTTCACACCAGCATCATTGTGCGCAACGCCGCCGGGATCGCCGTGCCATCGGATCTTCGCGGCAAGCGCATCGGCGTTCCGGAATATCAACAGACCTGGGCGATCTGGGCGCGTGGCATCCTGCAGCACGAATTCGGCGTTCATCCCCGCGAGATCGAATGGTTCATGGAGCGCAACCCCGACAAGAGCCACGGCGGGGCGACCGGCTTTACCGCCCCCCAGGGCGTGCGCGTTCATCAGATTGCGCCGACCAGCAACATCGGTGAGATGCTTGTGCGCGGCGAGCTTGACGGCGCGCTGCATTATCTCGTCGACAAAAATCTGGTCGACCGCAGCACCGCCGATATCTCCGGGATTACGCGCAATTTGTTTCCCGATCCTGCCGCCGAGGGCCGCCGCTACTTCGCCAAGACGGGACTGTTTCCAATCAATCACGGCGTGGTGGTGCGGCGCTCGCTGCTGGAGAAGCATCCTTGGATCGCGCTCAATCTTTTTTCTGCTTTCGTTGCGGCCAAGGAAACGATCGCGCAATGCGGCAACTCTTATCTGCACTGGTATTTCGAAACAGGATTGCTGGATGAGAGCGTCGAGCGCACGCTCAAGGGGAACGATCCGCTCGCTTACGGGGTCAAGGCGTCGCGCGCGGTGCTTGAGACCATCACGCAATATGTGCACGAGCAGGGCCTGTGCGCGCGCCGCGTGGCGCTTGAGGAAATCTTCGCTCCCAGCACGATGGATTTGTGATTGGGCTTATTACGAGGGGCGGTCCCCTTGTTTGTGGTGGGGCACGCTCGTGCGACCGTCCTCGCGGTTCGAGCCCCGAACTCCACTCAATTAAACAAGCCGAAGCCTGCGGTCGCGCTGCGCTCCGTTCCCGGAAGGACGACGACCTTGGTGCCGACCTTGACGCGATTGTAGAGGTCGATCACATCCTCGTTGACCATGCGAATGCAGCCGGAGGAGGCCTTGCTGCCGATCGTCCACGGCGCGTTGGTGCCATGGATCCGGTACATGCTGCCGCTCAAGTACATGGCGCGCGCGCCGAGCGGATTGCCTTCACCGCCAGCCGTAAACCGCGGCAGATAGGGAGAGCGGGCGATCATCTCGGGCGGCGGCGTCCAGTCGGGCCACTCGGCCTTGCGCTCAATCGTCTTGACGCCCGACCAGATGAACCCTTCGCGGCCGACGCCGATGCCGTAACGCATCGCTTGGCCGCCGGGGAGGACGAGATAGAGATACGTGTTCGCCGTATCGATGATGATGGTGCCCGGCGCCTCGTTGGTGCGCAAATCCACCACCCGGCGATGCAAATCGGCACGCACCTGGTTGCCGTTGTCGGTCGGAGGCCCGTAGCCGAACAAGGGCTGGCCGAACCAGCCGAATGGATTGGCGGAAGCCTCGGTGGTCAAGGCGGTCGCGGCAACGAGCGCGGCAGCCGCCAAAATTCCGAAATGGCACGATTTCTTCATGGCGCACCCCCTACTACCCATTGGTCGAACGAGGGGCAGGAAGGGTTCAAAACGGCTTCGAAAAAGATCGGTTGAGGCTCGGTTGGCCAGCGTTAAGGTTTTGTTGTCGTTACCTTTTTCTTGCCAGCCGTCCCGGTGCGCCGTAACGCGCCGTCCCCCCTGCCACCCCCCGCATGGGGCTGTTTCCGGTCCGCAACGATTGTACAATTGCCAGTAATGAGCGCTCAGTGATCAGTAATGAGAGATTACCGGGAGGATTAAATGCCGACCTTCATCTTGACCATGAGCTGGACCGAACAGGGCATCCGAGCCATCAAGGATCATCCCAAGCGAAGCAAAGCCGCAAAGGATCTCGCCAAGAAGCTTGGGATCGAGATCAAACAACTCTATCTCACGGCCGGCGCGCACGACCTGCTTGCCATTGTTGAATCGCCGAGCGGCGACAACGTTGCCAAATTCGCGATGATGACCGGCGCGTTGGGCAATGTTCGCACGAGCACGGCGAGAGCGTGGACCGAGCAGGAATTCCACAAGCTCCTTTCCGAGCTGCCGTGAGAACGGCGGTGAGGAGGCTCTTCGCGGCCGCCCTCGCTCTTTTCGCTGCACACATCGCAGCGGCCGCGGCTCAGACCTATCCGTCCCGGCCGGTGACCATGATTGTGCCGTATCCGGCCGGCGGTCCGACCGACACGCTCGCGCGCATTCTGTCCGACCACATGAAATCCTCGCTCGGCCAGTCCGTCATCATCGAGAATATAACGGGCGCCGGCGGCAGCCTCGGCGTGGCGCGCGTGGCGCGCGCCGCGCCCGACGGCTATACGCTCAGCATCGGTCACTGGAACACGCACGTGGTGCAGGGCGCCACCATGAATCTTCCCTATGACGTGTTGAATGACTTCGCGCCGGTTGCGCTGTTGGCAGACACGCCGATCTGGCTGGTGGCGAGGAACACGCTTGCGCCGAAGGACTTCAAGGAGCTCCTCGCCTGGCTCAAACTAAGCCCGGGCAAGGCCACGGCGGGAACGGTTGGCGTGGGCGGAGCCTCCGACGTCAACGGCGCGTATTTTCAGAACGTGACGGGGACCAAGTTTCAGTTCGTGCCGTATCGTGGCGCCGCGCCGCTCAATCAGGATCTGCTGGCGGGCCACATCGACATTTACCTGGGCATGGCCGCTTCGTCCTACACGCTCGTGCGGGGCGGGCAGGTGAAAGCTTATGCGGTGATGGCGAAGGAGCGCTGGTGGGCGGCACCCGAAGTGCCGACCATGGAGGAGGAAGGCGTGCCGGGGCTCGAAGCGTCCTTTTGGCATGGCCTTTGGGCGCCGAAGGCCACACCCGCGGACGTGATCGCAAGGCTCAACGCCGCGGTTCGTGCCGCGCTGGCTGATCCGATAGTGCGCCAGCGATACGCCGAGCAGGGCCAGGCCGTACCCCTGCCCGAGCGCCAGACCCCGGAAGCGCTCGGCGCCTTTCAGCGCGCCGAAATCGAAAAATGGTGGCCCATCATCAAGGCCGCCGGCATTCGGGCGATGTGATTGAGGCACAGCCGTGCCGCACGACGGGCCTCTATATCGCCGTGCAAGGGGGGAAGGTGGCTCTGCGGCGCCGCTCAGGCACCTGCGCGGGGTCTCGACCAATTGACGCCAGCGACGCGCGCAATATTCTGCGGCCGCATTTGAGCCAATCGAAGAGAGGTGGAATGAGCGAGTTGGTGGATTTTCTCTGCGCAGGCGAGCATCCGGTCGAAGCGAGCCAACGGCAAAAAACCCGGGAGGAGCTCAAGGAGGCGATCGACCGCGGCTGGGTGCACGTCAAATTCACCGACACCCGCGGCGGGACCGAGCTCGGCGTGCCGATCGACCGCAACCGTTGCGACCTGCGCGCCATCGAGAGCGAAAACGGCTCCTCTGAAATAAGGCTTGTGGGAGATCTGACGCTCGATTTCGTCCCCGTCACCTGTTTCGCCCGCATCGATCTCGCCACCCTGCGCGGGGAGGGCCATCTGGAACGACGACAGACGTGAATGCGCCCCGTCATTGCGGGCAGTCGCGCAGGGACACGCCCGCAATGACTTACCCCGGCTTCTCTACATGCCCGCCGAATTCGTAGCGCATGGCCGAGAGCAGCCTGTCGGCGAAGTCGGCTTCACCGCGCGAGCTGAAGCGCTCGTAGAGTGCCGACGAGAGAACATGCGCCGGCACGCCTTCGTCGATCGCGGCCTTGATGGTCCAGCGGCCTTCACCCGAATCGGATACCCTGCCCGCGAAAGCTGACAGCGCGGGATCCTTGATCAGCGCGGCAGCCGTCAGATCGAGCAGCCAAGACGCGATCACGCTGCCGCGCCGCCACAGCTCCGTGATGTCCGGCAGATTGAGATCGTAACGATAGTGTTCGGGCTCGCGCAGCGGGGTGGTTTCCGCATCGATGGCGTGGCTCGTCGAGCCGATATTGGCGGCCTTGAGAACCGCAAGCCCCTCGGCGTATGCGGCCATGATGCCGTATTCGATGCCGTTGTGCACCATCTTGACGAAATGGCCCGCGCCGTTTCCGCCGCAGCGCAGATAGCCGTCCTCCGCCGTTCCGCTCTTGGCCGCGCGGCCCGGCGTGCGCGGGATAATCCCGCGCCCTGGCGCGAGCGTGGCAAAGATCGGATCGAGATGTTTGACGACACTCGTCTCGCCGCCGATCATCATGCAGTAGCCGCGTTCCAGCCCCCACACCCCGCCGCTCGTGCCCACGTCGACGTAGTGAATGCCTTTGCCGGCCAGCTCCTTCGCCCGCCGGATGTCATCAATGTAATAGGAATTGCCGCCGTCAATGAGGATATCGTCGCGCTCGAGGTGAGGCAGGAGATCGGCGATGGTTTTGTCCACGACGCCGGCCGGCACCATCAGCCACACCGCGCGCGGCTTGTTCAGCTTTTTTATCAGCTCCGCAAATGAAGCGCTGCCGGTCGCCTTCTCCTTGACGAGTTCCTCCACCGCCTTCGGCGACATGTCGTAGACGACGCACTCATGGCCGCCGTTCAACAGGCGGCGCACCATGTTGGCCCCCATTCGCCCCAAGCCGATCATTGCGAGCTGCACGCGCAAGTCCTCCTGTAAAGCGTAGCCCGGATGAGGCGTAGCCGAAATCCGGGGAAATGCCCCCGCATGTCGCCCGTCTGCACTAAAGCTTCAACGGGTTAATGTGAGTGAGGCCGCCGAAGCCTTGGCGAAGGCGGCTTCGCTCATGCGGGCTACGAACC
>CATPCO010000469.1 GCA_955652925.1 uncultured Xanthobacteraceae bacterium
ACATGCGTTGCCCGAACACCGGACTGCGCAGCATGGGATTGTACGGCCCGGCAATCCCTACTTTGGATATCTTCATGATCTGCTCTCCCAGCGGGCGCTGGCGTTCGTCGAGCTGATCCATGGTCAATTGCGGGAATCGCTTGTCGGTCATCGTGACGCCTCAAGATTTATGCCGTAAGCACTTCCAGAATGTGGCCGTTCGGGTCACGAAAATAAAACCCGCGGCCGCCGTGACGGTGATTGATCTTCATGTCGTCCAACGACCGCGGTCCGCTGCCGAAAGCAATGCCCTCGGCGCGCACCCGCTTGAAAATATCGTCAAATTCAGACTCGCCAACCTTGAAGGCATAGTGGTGGCTCTCGAATTGCGTATCATTGTCGAAATCAAGAGTGAGCGTGTCATTGATCTGCAGCGGAGCGAAATGGGATACGGCGCCTTCATAGCGCAGACCCAAGATCCGGGCGAGGAAGCGGGCTGAGGCTTCCTTGTCGTGAGCGGGGACGATGGTATGGTCGAGCACGATTGGCATGGACGCATCTCCTGCGGATGAACCCGTCATGGTGCTTTGAAGATAGGAGATTCTATTATCGATAAAAGCCCGGAGAGCTAGAGCGGGTCCCGATGAAATCGAAATCAGCTCGTTGGGGGGGGGCAAAGACGCGCGCAAGATGATTTGTATAATGGATAGAAGCTCGACCGCGCGCAACGCAGTCAAGCTTGCGCAGACTGCGTACACTTGTCTGCTTTTGACCACGCGGTCGCCCGGTTATGGTGGGCACGGCGCGGCCGCAGTCAAGCTTGCGCAGACTGCGTAAACTTGTCTGCGATGCGCGCCTTTGCCCACCCTACCGTTCTATTCGAACGGAACGCGCTTTAGGTAGAATGCCGCACCAAATCACAGGAAACAAACATGGCTGATATTGCGCGTCTCAACGGCGTCATCCGTGCTCTGGAAACCGGCAAGCCGGCATTCACGTCCTTTTGCCAGGCCGACCCGGAAACCGCGATTGCGATGGCGACCGCGAAATACGACGGCATCGTCTATGAGATGGAGCATAATCCCTGGGACATTCGCGCTTTGCGCGATAGCCTGCAATACATGCTCAACCGCGGCCAGATCGCGAGGTCCGCCTCCGTCGCGCCAGCCGTGACGCCGATGGTGCGCATTCCGCCGAACGGTTCGGAAAAAGCGCAGTTTCAGGCCAAGCAGGCGCTCGACCTCGGCGTCTATGGCATTGTCTGGCCGCACATCTCGTCGGTCGAGGAGGCCTATAACGCGGTGGCAGCATGCCGCTATCCGCGCCGCAAGACCGTTCCCAATTACGAGCCCGCGGGCATTCGCGGCGATGGCCCCACCTCGGCGGTGCGCTACTGGGGCCTCACGCAACAGGAGTACTACGAGCGCGCCGATGTGTGGCCGCTCAATCCAAAGGGCGAAATCTTCGTCATCCTGATGATGGAGGACATGCGCGGCATCGAGGCATTGCCCGATATTTTCAACAAAGTGCCCGGCATAGGCGCGATACTCATTGGCGAAGGCGATCTCTCCCAGGAGCTTGGCTATCCGCGTCAGTACGAGCATCCCGAAGTGCTCAAGTGGATGGCGCGGGTCGTGGAGACCTGCAAGCAGCACAACGTGGTCGTCGGCCACCCGCACGTCGAAGGCAACAACGTGGAGCGCATCCTGGCCGAGGGGTATCGCTTCCTCATGGCCGCGCCGGTGCGAAGCTACGCCGCGTTGGAGAAGGGGTTGAAGCTAGCTGGAAGATAGATGGCTTCTGTCATCTGTCCTCTGTTCACGATCTGGACTCTTACGGGCGGATTCCCATTGGGGGTAAAGTGGCCCGATTCGCGGGATTGTCGCGGCGCATGAGGCCAGGCGCTGCGCAAGTCCGGCGGAGCCGGCGTTCGCACGCCGGCGGCAAATGCGGCAATGGGGGCCAGCGGGAATGCCGGACGCGATCCGGACCACCGTGGAGAGCCTGGGGGCTCATCCGCATCGCGGCGGATTCCGCGCCGCCATCAGCACGGTTTTCGTTGGACTGCCGTTCGAGACGAGCCTTGCGCAGGAGTCGGCTGCTCCCTTCGAAGCGTGGACCATCAAACCGTATCTGGCGGCCCTTCTGCTGCTCGACCGCCACGAAATCGCGGCCCTCGCGCTCACGCTGGGAATTCTCGCCTTTGCGGTGGTGACTGCGATCCTGCTCGTGCGCACGCGGCGCCGGCTGGCGGCGCTCGCCGCGGCGGCGCGCGACCAGTCGTTTGCCTCGCGCGCCGCAATGGATCACGTCTACGCGCTCCTTCTTTCTGAGCCGCAGATCCTCATCGCCTGGCCGGCATCGAGCGAGGAGCCCGAAATCATCGGCGATCCCACCCTCGTCGTTCAAAGCGACAGCTCCGGTGACGTGCTCGCGTTCGCGCGCTGGCTCACGCCGCAAGCGACAGAGGACATGGAAAGTTCGGTCGATGCTTTGCGGGCACGCGGGGTGAGCTTCGCACTCACCGTGACCACGCTTGCCAATCACGTCATCGAAGCCGAAGGCCAAGTCGTGGGCGGCCAAGCTATTTTGCGCCTGCGTCAGGTCAGCGGGGTCAAGTACGAGCTGGCGGAATTGATGCAACGGCATCAACAGCAGATCGACGATGCTTCCGCCATGCGTGCCTTGATCGAAGCGGTGCCGGCGCCGGTCTGGTACCGCGACGAGACCGGCAACCTGGTGTTCGTCAACCAGGCCTATGCCCGCGCCGTCGATGCCAAGGACGCCCTGGAAGTTCTCGACCGCAGGGTCGAGTTGTTCGATCGCGCCGCGCGCGGCGAGCTGATGGCGGCACATGCCGCCCATGTTCCCTACAGCGGCCGCCTCGCGGCGGTGGTCGCGGGCGAGCGCCGCAGCCTCGATGTCATCGCGGTGCCGGCGCCGCGCGGCAGCGCGGGCATTGCCATCGATGCCACCGAAGCCGAGCGCATGCGCGCGGAGCTGCGCCGCATGACGGATGCGCACCGCCGCACCCTTGATGAATTGGCCACCGGCGTCGCCATCTTCGGCTCCAATCAGCGGCTGAGCTTTTATAACGTTGCCTATCGCTCGCTGTGGGATCTCGACGCGGATTTTCTCGACAGCGGGCCGACCGACTCCGCGGTGCTCGATCGCCTGCGCGCCGCGCGCAAGCTTCCGGACGAGGAGGACTTTCGCCGCTGGAAAAGCGCGCTGCATGAAGCCTATCGCGCGGACGAGGCCAAGGAGCACATGTGGCACCTGCCGGACGGCCGCACCATGCGCGTTGTCAGCACGCCTAATCCCGAAGGCGGCGTGATCTATCTGTTCGAGGACGTCACCGAGCGTCTCGACCTCGAGCGCCGGTATGATGCCCTCATCCGCGTTCAAAGCGAGACGCTCGACAACCTGACCGAGGCGGTCGCGGTGTTCGGCAGCGACGGGCGGCTACGGCTTTATAATCCGGTGTTTACCCGCATGTGGCGCCTCGACCCGCAGCTGCTCGCGGGCAAGCCGCACATCGAGAGCGTCAGCAACGCCAGCCAATCCCTGCACGGCAATCATCCCATCTGGCAGCGGCTGCGCGCCACCATCACGGCGATCGAGGATCGCGAGCCGGTCATTGGGCGGATCGAGCGTCTGGACGGCAATATCGTCGACTGCGCCACGATGCCGTTGCCTGACGGTGCGACCTTGGTGACCTTCCAGGACATCACCGACACGGTGAACGTTGAACGGGCATTGCGCGAGCGCAACGAAGCACTGGAAACCGCCGACCGGCTCAAGATCGATTTTGTGCATCACGTCTCGTACGAACTGCGCTCACCGCTCACAAACATCATCGGCTTTGCGCATTTTCTCGGCGACCCCGTGACCGGTCCGCTCACGGAGAAGCAGCGGGAATATCTGGGCTACATGACGGTGTCGACCAATGCGCTGCTCGCCATCATCAACAACATTCTGGACCTCGCCAGCATCGATGCCGGGGCGATGACGCTTAATCTCGGACCGGTGGACGTTCGCAAGACCATGGAGGCGGCGGCCGAAGGGGTGCAGGACCGCCTGGTCAAGAACGGAATCCGGCTTGAGATTCGTGCCGCACCGGACATCGGCAGCTTCATTGCGGACGAGCGGCGCGTGCGGCAAACGCTGTTCAATCTGCTCGCCAATGCAGTAGGCTTTTCGCCCCCCGGCGAGACCGTTACGTTTGCCGCCCAGCGTCTCAACGATGCGCTCGTCTTCTCAGTCACGGATCGCGGTCCCGGCATTCCTGCCGACGTAAAGGATAAGGTGTTCGATTGGTTCGAGACCCATTCTCTCGGCTCCCGCCACCGCGGCACCGGCCTGGGTCTTTCACTGGTGCGCTCCTTCGTCGAGCTGCACGGCGGGTCGGTGACGCTCGAATCCGCGGTGGGGCGCGGGACCACCGTCACCTGTATCTTCCCGCTCGACCACCGCGCGGCGCAATCGGCGGCGTGAGCCTGCTGGTATTGAGGTTGTTGTGCCGGTACTCCTGACCACCTCGGGCACATCGAGCTTTTCGGTGGCGCTTCCGGACGAGCACGCCACGACCCGGCTCGCCATCGACATTGCGAACGCGCTCGAACCGGGCGATCTCGTCACCCTCTCCGGCGATCTCGGCGCGGGCAAGACGACCTTTGCGCGCGCGCTCATCCGCTATCTCGCGGGCGAGGCGTCGCTCGAAGTGCCGAGCCCGACCTTCACGCTGGTGCAAATGTACGATCTGCCGCAATTCCCGCTGGTCCATGCCGACCTCTTTCGGCTCTCCGGCTCGGCGGAGCTGGCAGAGCTCGGATTCGATGATTTGCCGGACGGGGCCGTGGTGCTGGTGGAATGGCCCGATCGCGCTGCCGGCTTCCTGCCGCCGGACCGCATGGACATCGCGTTGACGCTCGCCCCCAAGCTCAAGCTCGAATTTCGTCATGCCCGCATCACCGGCTATGGCGCGCTCGGAGGGCGCGTCGATCGCATGGCGGGCGTGCGCCGGTTCATCGCCGAGAGCGGGTACAGCGAGGCGTTGCGCGTAAGGATCAAGGGCGATGCCTCAACCCGCAGCTATGAGCGCCTCGCACTTGGCGACGAGCACGTCTTCCTGATGAATTCACCGCGCCAGCCCGATGGACCTCCGGTGCGCGACGGCAAGCCCTACAGCGCAATCGCGCACCTTGCCGAAAGCGTCGTTCCCTATGTCGCCATGGCGAACGGGCTACGCGAATACGGATTCTCGGCGCCGCGCATCCATTATGCCGACCTCGACCAGGGCCTGTTGATCATCGAGGATCTCGGCGATGAGCCGGTGGTGGCGGGTGACCCGCCCGCGCCCGTGCGGGACCGGTACGAAACCGCCGTTGACCTGCTCCTGGCGCTGCATGAGCGCCGGCTGCCGGACGTCCTTCCCGTCGCGCCGCATGTCGAGCACCGCGTTCCCTATTACGACATGGATGCATTCCTGATCGAAGCCGAGCTCCTGCTCGACTGGTTTCTGCCGCGCCTGAACGTGAAGCTGCCAGACAGCGAGCGTGAATCATTCCGCGCCGTGTGGCGAGACCTTCTGCAGCCGGCCATCGATACGCCGCCGACCTGGGTGTTGCGGGATTTCCATTCTCCCAATCTTTTATGGCTGCCCCGGCGCAGCGACACCGCCCGGCTCGGCCTGTTGGATTTTCAGGATGCGGTGATGGGCCCCACGGCCTATGACGTCGCTTCGCTGCTGCAGGATGCGCGGGTCGATGTTTCAGAGCAGATCGAGCTTGCCCTGCTCGGCCGCTATGTGCGCGGCCGCCGGCATGTGGAGCCCGACTTTGATCCTACGCAATTCATCAAGATCTACGTGACGCTCGCCGCCCAGCGCGCGAGCAAAATCCTCGGCATATTTGCACGGCTGGACATGCGCGACGGCAAGCCGCAATACTTGCGTCACCTGCCGCGGGTGTGGGCCTATTTGCAGCGCTCGCTGAGTCATTCAGCATTGGAGTCGCTCAACGCATGGTATATTGCCCATGTGCCGGCCCTGAACGCCATTTGAGCGCCCAAACCCGATGAGCGAAGCTGCAAGACAAAAACCCAAGCGCGCCATGGTGCTCGCTGCCGGGCTGGGAACGCGCATGCAGCCGTTCAACCAGCAAATGCCGAAGCCATTGGTCAAGGTCGCCGGCAAGGCCCTCATCGATTATGCGCTCGACCGGCTGGCGGAGCAGAAGGTCGAGCGCGTTGTCGTGAACGTCCATCACCTTGCCGATCTGATCGAGCGGCATCTCGCTGCCCGCACGCAACCGCCCATTGTCATCTCGGATGAGCGGCGCGAGCTGCTCGGTACTGCCGGCGGAGTGATCAAGGCCCTGCCGCTGCTGGGCAGCGATCCTTTCTTTCACGTCAATTCCGACACGATCTGGATCGACGGCGTGAAGCCCAACCTTAGTTTGCTGGCCGAAGGCTTTGATCCTGTCCGCATGGATGCGCTGCTTCTGGTCGCACCGACCACGGCGAGCATCGGCTACGACGGTCGTGGAGATTTCGCAATGACCCCGGACGGCCGGCTCACGCGCCGGGCGGAGCGGGAAATCGTTCCCTTCGTCTATGCCGGCGCGGCCATTCTCACGCCGGCGTTCCTGGCCAATCCTCCGCCGGCACCGTGCTCCATGTCGCCCCTGTTCGACCGTTGCGCAGCGGCCGGACGGCTGTTCGGGTTGCGGCTGGAAGGCCTCTGGATGCATGTCGGCACGCCAGCAGCAATCAAGGCGGCCGAGCGGGCGCTGCTCGCCGGCGCGGTGTAAGTTTTGTAGCCAGCTATATTCAATCCCGAAGCGCGGCTGCGACAACCGCCGGGCGGTGCTTGCGACCATTGACGTATATAACCTCCTCGGCCAGGACGAGCACGCGCGTGCCGGCTCGGGTTCGTTTTGTAAAAATGAATGCCCGGCAGCTTTATCTGGCGCGATCGCGCAACGGCGCGCTGGCTCAGCGGGATCGCTCGGGTTCGTTTTTTCATTCTGCCTTCGGCGCGGCTGCACCGGGAAGCTAATCGTGACGCTATCACGGGAGCGGATTTCTCTGCGGTCAGGTTCGTTTTCGCCTGCGCTCTGGTTGTACGGGTGAAACTCCGCATCGGTTCGCAAGCCGTTGCTGCGCGCGCGTATTGCTGTTCCGCCGCCATCGACGCGACCGCAAACCTCCCGTCTGCGCTCTGGTGTGCGTCCGCCGTTGTCTGTCCTGCCAATGCGAGGCGCCATTCCCGCAGCTGCCGCATGGCTTGGTCGCGGCACAGGGCGCAGCGGTGCTCATACCGTTTGATCCAGGCCAGGCGACGAACCGCCTTGCTGTACGTGGTGGAGGAATCCGCCTTCATCCCGGACATTACTGCGCAGGCCGCAAGCCGTGCCCGTTGCACATCGATCTGTGCCGCGGCCATGACGGTGGCCAGAGCCAACGCCGTGCGATCAGCGTCCGGTCCAGCAAGCGCAAGTGCGAATTCCGTGACCTGCTGGTGGAATGCGGGATCCGCGATCGCCGGCACGCCCAAGGCATGCAGGCGGGCATTGCGCGAGGAGCGCGCCTTGCCTTCCGGCGTTTTCGGTCCCTTGCTCCTGCTGCCGTTCCGGCGGCTGGCTTCGCGCTGAAGCGCGCTCCTTGCTTTGACTGGAGGTTTTGCCGGTGACGAAACCGACTGCGTTTCCATGCGGGACTCCTGTGTTCGCAAAAGCGGACGTTCCTCGGCATCAAGCGCGAACCGGGAGCACAAAAAACCCGGCGCGTTTGTCCCGGCCGGGCTGACGAAGTTGTGGGGTGTGGGGTGTTTATACGCCAGTCACGTATTGTAGTCAAGTAAAATCTTCGTAACGTGGGCGGGGAAATGGCCCCGCTCAATCGATATATCGAAGCCGTGGCACCACCTTTGCGCCCTCAACCCGGTCCATCCTCAGCTACTCTCATCCGCCGACGGCTTGTCGATGTCCGAATATTGTGGGACCTGAGACCTTTCGCCCATGCGCTGCAATGAACATCGTGGATATGACA
>CATPCO010000470.1 GCA_955652925.1 uncultured Xanthobacteraceae bacterium
GTGGTATCTCGAAGCAAAGACACCGGTCGAGTGCTATGCGCGCTCTGTCGACAAGGTGTTGGGTCCACTTTATCAGGGCATCGACGCAACCGCCGGCATGATCATGTTTGCGGATGGCAGCGTCTACCACCTCAACATTTCCTGGGCGTTGCCGGTGACCTGGCCGGGCGCCGTCTACAATCTCGAAATCGGCATCAACGGGACCGACGGCGTGCTGACCATCGACGATACCCATCGCGACATGGTGCTTGCGGTCTCCGCTCCCCAGAACGAAGGCTACGCGCCGGACCAACGCCGGCTGGTCGATTTCATGGGGAGCTACCCGCCCGGCGATATGGCGCTGGGCGAGCTGCGGGGCCCGATGCGGGAGGAAACCGATTCCTGGCTCAACCGCGTTGCGCTTGGGCTGCCTACCCAGGCGGCGACCGCAGCGGAGGCGCACAACCGTCTGATGTTGACCAAGGCACTTGATCTTTCGGCGGCGCGCCGGCAGCCGATCAAGCTCCCGCTCGCTCCCGGGGAGGAGCGCGCCGCGGCGTGAGCGTCCATTTATCGCTGCCTAGGCTCTCGTCTGCATCCGAGTTGACTCGCTTCGTCAGCTCGCCTTCCTGGTTTGTCTTTCTGTTCCTAATTGTTGCTGCGCTCTCGCCCGCGCTCGCGCAGGACGATGATGCTGCCGCGTTCTTTCGCGGCAAGACGCTGCGGATCGTGGTCGGCGTCGGCGTCGGCTCGGGCTACGACATCAATGCGCGGCTGCTCGCGCGCCACATGGCATCGCACATTTCCGGCACGCCGGGCATCATCGTGCAGAACCAGCCGGGCGCCGGCAGTCTCGCCATGACCAACGCGCTCTACAACAACGGGCCGTTCGATGGCAGCGTGATCGGTGCCTCGTTCAACGGCATGCCGGCGGCGCCGCTTCTTGCGCCCGCCGGAGCGCGCTTTGATCCCGTCAAGATCAACTGGCTCGGCAGCACCAATCGCGAGACCCAGGTGATGTACGTCTGGCACAGCGTGCCCGCGCATTCGCTCGACGATGCCAAGTCGCGTGAAATCATCATGGGGGCGCAGGCGCCGGGCTCGACCCAGTTCGACTATCCCGTGCTGGCCAATCGGCTGCTCGGCTTCAAGTTCAAGGTGGTCACGGGTTACGAGAGCACGCCCAAGATTCATCTCGCCATGGAAAGTGGGGAGGTCGACGGCACCATCGCCAACTGGTCGACACTCAAAGCCATCAACGCAAATTGGATCACGCAGAAGAAAGTCCGGATGCTGACGCAATGGGCGCTGACGCCGAACCCCGAGCTTGCCGGCGTTCCCCTGATCATCGACGTTGCGCGCAGCGACGCCGAACGGGCGGCGCTGAAACTGATGCTCGCTCGGCTCGAATATGGCCGGCCTTTTTTTCTGCCGCCAAACGTTCCGGCTGCACGGGTTGACGCATTGCGCCGCGCCTTCGATGCCACCATGCGCGATGCGGCCTACCTCGCCGACGCCGAAAGGCTCAAGATCGACATCGATCCGCTCTCGGGTGAAGAGGTTGCCGCCCTCATTGCTCAGGTCTTGCGTACGCCACCTGACACGGTGGCGAAGTTGCGCACGGCGCTCGAGCAGCGGTAGATGCTTGAACCGCTTAGGCCGCGAAATGCACAAACTGGGCAGGCGCCCGCGACCCCTCCTCTCATCCGGAGTCGACATGAACAGCAACACTGACGCGAGCCGGACGCCCCCGCAGTGGCGCCTGGAGGATGAGGCCTTGCTGCGTGGGGCTGGCCGCTATGCCGCCGATGCGCCAATGCCGGGCCAGCTCTACGCCTCGTTCGTGCGCTCTCCCCATGCCTTCGCCGATATCCGTTCCATCGACACTGCTGCTGCGCGGCAAGTGGGCGGCGTGCATGCCGTGTTCACCGCCGCCGACATGAAAGGGATCGGCAACGTGTCCCAGCATCCCCCGCTCGCGGGGCGGGGCGGCAGCAAGCTCATTGTTCCCCCTCGGCCTGCGCTTGCCGGCGAGACCGTGCGCCATGTGGGCGAGCCGGTCGCCATGGCGGTAGCGGACACGCTCGATGCCGCGCAGGACGCGGCCGAACGTGTCGCAGTCGACTATAGGGCGCGCACCGCCGTGGCCGATCTGCGTGCGGCAGTGGAGCAAGGCGCGCCGCAGGTCTGGCCGGAGGCTCCCGGCAATATCGCGGTCGACTGGCCGGGCCTTGCGGCCGATCCCGCCGCCAATTCGCGCGAGGTCGAGGAGATCATGGCGTCGGCTTCCCACGTCGCGCGGGTATCGCTCACCAATCAGAGAATCATGGTTGCATCCATGGAGCCGCGCGGCGCCACCGCAAGCTACGATGCGGGGACCGAAAGTTTTTTCCTGCGTTGCTGCTCGCAGAGCGCGCGGGCGCTGCGCGATGGGCTTGCGCCCATTCTGGGTATCGGCAAGGAGCGCCTGCGCGTCGTGACCGAGGATGTCGGCGGCGCCTTCGGGCTCAAGACCGGTCCCTACCCGGAATATCTTGCGCTCCTCGTTGCCGCCCGAACCCTGAGGCGGCCGGTGCACTGGATGTCGAGCCGCGCCGAAGCGTTCGTCAGCGACAATCACGCGCGCGATGCCCATAGCGACGTCGAGCTCGCGCTCGATGGGCAGGGACGATTCCTGGCGCTGCGCATCCGCCATCTCGGCAATATGGGCGCCTACATCGGCGCAGTCGGGGCCAATATTCAGACCGTCAATCTCGCACGCTGTCTGCCGGGCATGTACGACATTCCGCGCATCGATATTTCGACACGCTGCGTCTTCACCAACACGACGCCGACTGCGCCTTATCGCGGCGCTGGCCGGCCGGAGGCAAATTACATGCTCGAGCGTGTGGTGGAGGAGGCCGCGCGGGTGTGCGGAATTGATCCGGTCGCGCTGCGCCGGCGCAATCTGATCAAGCCTTCCGCCATGCCGTACAAGACCGCGGTAGGTACGGTCATCGACAGCGGCGATTTTCCGAACATCTTGGGCAAAGCACTCGCGCTGGCGAACGGCAAGGAGTTCAAGCGCCGCCGGCGCGACTCCTCGCGGAGCGGCAGATACCGCGGTCTCGGGATCTCGTGCATGCTCGAACACGCCGGCGGATTTCCGCTGGAGGCGACGTTGCTGAGCTTTCCCGGCGGCGAGAAGCTTGTCCTCGGCCTCAACGTACAGTCGACGGGCCAGGGACATGCGAGCGTGTTCACGCCGCTGCTCGCACAGCGGCTCGGCATCGCGCCAAGCTTGATCGAGCACCGGCACGGCGATTCCGCGCTCGAAATCGCCGGCTATGCCTCAGTGGGCTCACGTTCTGCCATGACCGTGAGCCACGCGCTCCTCAAGACGGTCGACGCCATGCTGGCAAAGGGGCGCGCCATCGCAGCGTCGGTGCTGGAAACGGCAGAGGCGGACATCGAATATAGCGACGGCCGTTTCCGGGTGGTCGGGACCGACCGCGCCATTTCGCTGTTCGAGCTTGCCGAGCGGGCAAAGGAGATGCGGCGGCGCGGCGAGATCGCCGAAGATCTCGATACCAAGGTGACAGCAGAGACGCCGCTCACGTTTCCGAACGGCTGCCACGTCGCGGAGGTGGAGATCGATGCCGAAACGGGGGCGCTTGCGTTGCTGCGCTATGTTGCGGTGGACGATTGCGGCCACGCGCTCAACCGCATGATTGTCGCGGGGCAGAGTCATGGCTCCATCGCACAAGGTCTCGGGCAGGCGATGATGGAGCGTGCCGTCTATGATGCTTCCGGGGGACAGCTGGTGACGGGTTCGTTCATGGATTATGCGCTGCCGCGCGCCGATGACTTGATCTCGTTTGACGAGGAGCTGCATCTTGTTCCGGCGCGGACGAATCCACTGGGAGTGAAAGGCGCAGGAGAGGCAGGCACAACTGCCGCCATCGCCGCGCTGATGAACGCGATTGCGGATGCGATACCAGGCGAAGCGGGCGCGCAGCTCGAAATGCCGGCAACGCCCGAGAAGCTTTGGCGCGCCTGCCAGAGCATCAGAAAGGAGTAATCCCTGCCCCGCTTGCGGGCAGGGCAATCGCATATGACAAGCGTCCCGCAAACCCCGGACGGGAAGCACATCGTGGTCGCGAAGCTTGTAGGGGCGGGTTTTAAACCCGCCCTTGTGCCACAGGCTCGCTGCGAGAGAATTGCTGTCATCAGCTGCTAAATCGAAGTTCGTACGGCTAAGCTCGGATCAACCTCACAC
>CATPCO010000471.1 GCA_955652925.1 uncultured Xanthobacteraceae bacterium
GGGTTGCGGGGAAGTTTGAAGAGAGGAGGTAGCGATGTTTCGCGGGTTCATTGAAGAGGCTGCGGTTCTTGCCTCGCTTGCACTTTTCGTCGGCATGATTGCGATCTGGGCGCAGGTTATTGCGACGCTCTGAACCGAAGCGACGCGCGCTGAAGTGTGGGGATATCGGAGGCGATAGAACAAGAGGCGAGAGCCTCACCGTGGACAGGCTGCGGCTTCCCTCTCACATTCGCTGTTTATCTGCGAATCGCGAGGGTTGAATGCTGGGCTTCGTTCATCTGCATGTGCATTCGTCCTATTCCCTGCTTGAAGGTGCATTGACGATTGCACGGCTGGCCGAGGTCGCAAAGGCCGACCACCAGCCTGCGCTCGCGCTGACCGATACGGATAATCTCTTCGGCGCGCTTGAATTCTCCGAGAAGATGGCAAGCGCCGGTATCCAGCCGATCATCGGCTGCGCGCTCGCCATCGACTTTGCCGATCAGGAGAGCGCGGGGCGAACCGGCAACGGTCCGCGGGTGGAGCGCCCGCGCATCGTTCTTCTGGCCGCACGCGAAGCGGGCTATCGCAATCTGATTCGGCTCAACTCGCGCGCTTTTCTCGAAACCGCGCCCAATGACGGCCCCCACGTCAAGAGCGCCTGGCTTGACGGCGAAACCGACGGATTGATCGCCTTGAGCGGCGGGCCAGGTGGCCCGCTGGACGCCACATTACTGGCCGGGCAAGGCAGTCTTGCGCAGTCGCGTTGCGCCGCCCTGGCGCAGCTCTTTGGCGATCGGTTCTATATCGAGCTCCAGCGCCATGGCAGCGCCTCAGAGCGCAATGTTGAACCGCTCCTGATCGACCTTGCCTATTCACAAGGCATCCCGCTGGTCGCGACCAACGAGCCGTTTTTTGCCGGACCGGACGACTACGAGGCACACGACGCGCTCATCTGCATTGCGGAGGGGCGGCTGCTGATGGAGACCGAGCGGCGCCAGCTCACGCCCGAGCACCGATTCAAGACTCGGGCGGAAATGACGGCTTTGTTTGCCGACCTTCCCGAGGCGATCGCCTCGACGGTCGAAATCGCCCAGCGCTGCGCCTTCCGGCCACAGGTTGCGGGACCTGTGCTTCCACGGTTCTCGGTCGGCGCAAACGGCGGCGCGATCGACGAGGCCGCTGAATTACGCCATCGTGCCGAGGAGGGGCTCGAACGGCGCATCCAGGTGCATGGGCTCGCGCCGGGCCACACTGTGGAGGAATACCGCGATCGGCTGGCCTTCGAGCTCAAGGTGATCGAGGGAATGAAATACCCGGGATATTTTCTGATCGTCTCGGATTTCATCCAGTGGGCAAAGGAAAACAACATCCCGGTCGGGCCGGGGCGTGGCTCGGGCGCGGGCTCGCTTGTTTCCTACGCACTTCTCATCACCGATCTCGATCCGATCCGGTTTGGCCTTCTGTTCGAGCGATTTCTCAATCCCGAACGCGTGACCATGCCGGACTTCGATATCGACTTCTGCCAGGAGCGGCGCGATGAGGTCATCGCCTACGTCCGCAAGCGCTACGGCCGCGACCGCGTTGCACAGATCATCACGTTCGGAACGCTGCAGGCGCGGGGCGTCCTGCGCGACGTCGGGCGCGTGCTGCAGATGCCCTATGGCCAGGTCGATAAGCTTTGCAAGCTCGTTCCGCACAATCCACTCAATCCGGTCACGCTGTTGCGCGCCATTGAGGACGAGCCGCGCCTCCAGGCGGCGCGCGACAGCGATCCAGTGGTGAAACGGGCGTTTGACATCGCGCAGAAGCTCGAAGGATTGCACCGCCACGCTTCGACCCATGCCGCCGGCATTGTGATCGGCGAGCGGCCGCTTACGGAAATGGTTCCACTCTACCGCGATCCGAAGTCGCTGATGCCCGTGACCCAGTTCAACATGAAATGGGTCGAGCAGGCAGGATTGGTCAAGTTCGACTTTCTCGGCCTCAAGACGCTCACTGTGCTCCAGACGGCGGTGAGCCTCCTGCGCAAGCGCGGCATAAATGTCGATCTTGCTTCCATTCCACTCGACGACGAAAAAACCTACGCCATGCTGGCGCGTGCCGAGGCGGTCGGCATCTTCCAACTGGAAAGCCAGGGAATGCGGCGGGCGCTCCTCGACATGCGGCCGGACCGGTTCGAGGACATTATTGCATTGGTCGCACTCTATCGGCCGGGGCCGATGGCCAATATCCCGACCTATTGCGCGCGCAAGCATGGCGTCGAGAAGCCCGACTACATTCACTCGATGCTCGAGCCGGTGTTACGCGAGACCTTCGGGGTCATTGTCTATCAGGAGCAGGTGATGCAGGCGGCGCAGTTGCTCGCGGGCTATTCGCTCGGCGAAGCAGACCTGCTGCGGCGGGCAATGGGGAAGAAGATCCGTAGCGAAATGCAGAAGCAGCGCAGCCGTTTTGTATCGGGCTGCGTCGAGCGCGGGACCGATCGCACACAGGCGGAAACCATCTTTGAGCTGCTCGAGCGCTTCGCCGATTACGGATTCAACAAGAGTCACGCCGCGGCGTACGCGCTCGTTGCCTATCAGACCGCTTACATGAAAGCGAACTATCCGGTCGAGTTCCTGGCCGCTTCAATGACATTGGACATGGGCAACACCGACAAGCTGTCGGAGTTTCGCTCCGAGGCTGAGCGGCTGAGGCTCCGGGTGGAGCCGCCTTCGGTCAACCATTCCGGCGTGGCGTTCGGGGTGCAAGACAACAGAATTCATTATTCGCTCGCCGCGCTAAAGGGGGTCGGAAGCCTCGCGGTCGAAGCCATCGTCGAGGCGCGTGGTGATCGCCCATTTCGAGACCTGTCCGATTTCGCCAATCGCATCAATCCGCGCGCTATCAACAAGCGCGTGCTTGAAAGCCTGATTGCCGCGGGCGCATTCGATGCGCTCGAATCCAATCGAGCACGGGCATTCGGCGGCGCCGACGCGATTCTTGCGCGTGCGCAACGCCAACGCGAGGTGCTCGCAAGCGGCGCACTGGAGTTTTCGTTCGGCGGCCGTGCCGCCGACGAGGAGGCGATCAGGCTGCCAGCCGTTGAACCCTGGTCTCCAGCCGAGCGGCTGCAAAAGGAATTCGACGCGATCGGCTTTTTCCTGACGGGTCATCCTCTCGACGATTATCTCCACACGCTAAAGCACTTACGCCTGCAATCCTGGGCGGACTTTGCGCGCGCAGTACGCGCGGGCGCGAGTGCCGGCCGCCTCGCGGCCACAGTGGTCACGCGCATCGAGCGACGCACACGCAATGGCAGCAAGATGGGAATTGTCGAATTGTCTGACCCGAGCGGCCACTACGAGGCGGTGGTTTTTTCAGAAGGCCTGCAGCAGTTTCGGGATGTGCTCGAACCCGGAGCGGCCGTGCTTTTAACGCTCTCGGCGGAGCCGCAAGGGGAAGACGTGCGGGCCCGCATTCAAATGGCCGAGCCGCTGGACCAGGCGGCAGCGAGGCTCTCGAAGGGATTGCGCATATTTGTGCGCGGGGAGGGGCCGATCGAGAGCGTGGCCAAACGATTGGAGCCGCCGCCCAACGGGGCCGTCAAGGAGAAGGTCAAGGAGAAGGTGGAGGGCGAGGTTGCGCTCATTCTCATGCTGGGCGAGGGCACCGAGGTCGAGGTGAAGCTACC
>CATPCO010000472.1 GCA_955652925.1 uncultured Xanthobacteraceae bacterium
ATCTTATGGCGAGCGCCCGCACTGCTGCGGCCCTGGCGCATATCGCCGATCTGGAATCCGAAGCCCCGGCCACTTTACGCTGCCGGGGCTCCTTTGCGCCGCGTATCGCAGGGGGCTGGGAGGGACGCGACGCTGTCGGTTATGTAAGCGCGCAAAGACGCAGCACAACCCAAACACCGTAACATCCTGCACACCCGGAAGAAAAACCCCGCCGAAGCGGGGTTGTCAGTCTGGGACGACGAGCTCAGAGGGTCCTATGGAGCCCGTCCCGTGCAATGGTAACGCCGGCCATGGCGGTAGGTTGGGTCGAGTTCTTCACGAGACCCAACATCAGCGAGCGCCGCGTCAATGTTGGGTCTCGCGAGGGGCTCGACCCAACCTACCCTGCCGTAGGAGTTTCATAATCCCAATCTCGCCATCATCGCAGCAGGATAACGGTCTCCCTGTGTGACGCCGGGCTTGAACGTCTGGTCGAGTGCTTCGAGCGTCGCCGCCGACGGCTTGATCTTCACGGCCTCGGCATTTTCATCGAGCCATTTGCGCTTGCTGGTGCCGGCGAGTGGAACGACGGGGGGCTGGCGCGAGAGCAGCCAGGCAATGGCAAGTTGCGCGGGCGAGCAACCCTCCTTGGCGGCTAGTTCCTTCAATATTTCGACGAGCTTTTGGTTGTGCTGCGCATTGGCCGCTTGAAAGCGGGGCATGTCGCGTCGGCGGTCGTTCTGCGGCAATGCGTCGGCGTTCGGCACGATGCCGGTGAGAAAACCGCGACCGAGCGGAGCATAGGCGACGAATCCGATCCCAAGCTCATCGCAGAGCGGAAGAATCTCTTGTTCGACATCGCGCGTCCACAGCGAATATTCGGTCTGCAGCGCGGCCATCGGATGAACCTTGTGAGCCCGGCGGATGGTACTCGTTCCTGCTTCGGAAATTCCGAGATGCCGAACCTTGCCCCGCTCCTTGAGCCGCACCATGGCGCCGACCGTATCCTCGATCGGCACCGTATTGTCGACGCGGTGGATGTAATAAAGATCGATGTAATCCGTACCGAGCCGCCTGAGGCTTTTGTCACAGGCTTGCGTCACGTAATCGGGGTTGCCTTTGGCGCCGGGCTTTCCGTCAGGGAGCCGTATGTTGCCGAACTTGGTCGCAAGGACATATTTGTCCCGCCGTCCTTTGATCGCGCGCCCGACGAATTCTTCATTTGCACCATTCGCCCCATAGGCATCGGACGTATCGATGAAATCGATCCCTATTTCCGGGGCACGCTGCAAGGTCGCGAACGCCTCGTCCGGGTCGGGCACGCCATAGATCGGCGTCATGCTCATGCATCCGAGCCCGATTGCCGATACGTCCAGAGCCCCAAGCTTCCTGCGTTCCATCATGTTACCGTTCCGTCTCGAGACGGCCCCTGATTACCCCCGCCGACTTATTGTAGCAATGAGAGCGCGATGGAGGAAATCTCATGCGACGCCGCCAGTTTCTGCATCTCACAGCGGGGGCTGCTGCGCTCCCGCTTCTGCCACGCATCGCGGCGGCAGACGCGTATCCAAACCGCCCAGTGCATTGGATCGTTTGTTTCGCCGCGGGCGGCCCCAACGACATCATTGCGCGGGTCATCGGGCAATATCTATCCGATTATTTCGGGGAGCAATTCATCATCGAGAACAGGGTCGGCGCAGGCGGCAACGTCGGCATGCAGTCTGCGCTGGCATCGCCGCCTGATGGTTACACCATCGTCTTCGTCGGCCCCAATAACGCTATCAACGCGACGCTCTATGAGAAGCTGCCATTCGATTTTCTACGTGACAGTGTCCCGATCGCCGGGACCATGCGGCTGACCAATGTGATGGAGGTGAACCTCACGGTTCCCGCCAACAACGTGGCCGAATTCATCGCCTATGCCAAAGCCAATCCTGGCAAGATCAACTTTGCCTCCGGCGGCGTCGGCACCTCGCCGCATCTCTCCGGCGAGCTGTTCAAGGCGATGACCGGCGTCAACATCGTTCATGTGCCGTACCGCGGCACCGCTCCCGCCCTCACCGATCTGCTCGCGGGCCAAGTGCAGGTGCTGTTCGACAATCTGCCGGGCTCGATCGGACATATCCGCAACGGCAAGGTACGGGCGCTCGGCGTGACAGCCCCCAAACGCGTGCCGGCACTGCCTGATGTGCCGGCGATCGCCGAAACCGTGCCGGGCTACGAAGCGAGCGTCTGGTACGGGATGGCCGCGCCCAAGGGCACGCCGCCCGAACTGATCGACAAGCTCAACCTCGCCGTGAACACGATTTTGGCCGACGCGAAGGTGCAAGCCCGTCTCGGCGAGCTTGGCGGGGAGTCCATGCCCATGACGCCCGATGGATTCGGCAAGCTGGTTGCGGACGAGACCGAGAAATGGGCCAAAGTCGTCAAGTTCGCCGGCGCCAAGGTGGACTGATACGATGCGTGGCTGATGACCGGCCGGCCTTCCGCAGCCTGTAGGGCGCAATAAGCGCAGCGCATTGCGCCGTATCCTCGTTATCGTGGGCGCCATGCCGAATTAATGCCGCACCTTCGTGCCTGGCGGGTGCTGGTACCGGAGAATTGGGCGGGCGACCTCTCGACCAACGGCAGCTTCGGCAAGCGGGTCTGACAAAGGGCGGCGCAATGCGCTTCGCTTATTGCGCCCTACGGGCTACGGCTGCTGATTCGATCGTGCACCTCCTTTGACTGGCCAACTATCGTATCGAATGTCATATTCCAGATGAGAAAAGCACCAAACGCGAAACCTCAAGCGCGCCAAAATTACTGGTAAGCCGGGTTAGCTCAGCGGTAGAGCAGCGGTTTTGTAAACCGTTGGTCGGGAGTTCAAATCTCTCACCCGGCACCAAATAAATCAATAAC
>CATPCO010000473.1 GCA_955652925.1 uncultured Xanthobacteraceae bacterium
AAGGCGCACGCTTGGAAAGCGTGTATGCGGGAAACCGTATCGTGGGTTCCAATCCCACTCCCTCCGCCACGCCAGATATGTCCAGCCCGGAGACATGGGTAACAGAACGTACCTAGGAAGCGCTCACTGCAATCTATGTCGATTCGGACGTTTACCTTCAGAAAATAGCCCAGTCACCCAACCGCCCCGTCGAATTGGATGGTCGCGCACTTCGTGCTGCCATTGTTTCTTTAGCCCCGACACCCCACCTCAATGAGGGCGGGGGGCAGTGGCTTGTCCCAAAAGCGAATCAAATCGGAGACGTATCGGAGTCTTTGTTCCTCACAGGTAGCTGGCAGCCCCAAAACAACGTCAGATGTTGCCAACCCCTTAGATTGAAAAGGTTGCTCCAATGGACGTCGTGTTCATGCTCGCAGCAGTTATTTTTGCGTTTGGTGGGCTAGCGGGGGTGTTCGCTTGGTCGGAAGCGCAGAACCGACGACCGACCTGACTGAACGCTTTTATACCTCGTTACGCGGACGATCCGGAAGAATTTGTACCCTCACTTTTGGAACTCAACATTAGCAGGGCGCCGCTTTAACGACTCCGCCACGTTCAGGCGTCACGATTACATTGGTTGTCATACCAAGAAAACTATCAGGAGCACCAACAAAGGTGCCAGCGATCGGGACTGCCTGACCGATATCCCGAGTTACGGCAACACGGATCAGGTCGCCGCTATCGATCGTGCCGTTCGTCGGATCGTACGCGATCCAACCAGAGCCTGGAACATAGATGTCAGCCCATGCGTGGGTCGTGCCGGCGCCAATTGCTGTGGCCGAGGGACTGTAGAGATACCCGGAGACGACGCGAGCTCCGAAACCCAGGCAGCGGGCTGCCTCGATAAGGAGGACAGCGAAATCACGGCACGATCCCCAGCCCCGGTTGAGAGTCTCGCTGGGGGTCTGTGTCCCCTCGGTTTCGCGGCTCTGATACTTGACCCATGCAGCGACGCCGCTGTTCAGGTCGGCCAATAACGCTAAGGTGTCAGTCGGGCTGCTGCGCACGAAGCCGCGTGCCCATGCCCCGAGTCGGTCAGTGGGATCAGGATATTGACGATCGAGTAGTCGACCCAAGTCGATGCGATCATCGGCGGAATAGATGAATGGATAGCTCACCGCTTCAGGTGTGATCTGGAATACCGGTCGTTCTACCGCAAACGTCTCCAGCCGAAGAATGCTTTCAACCCGCAGTTCGGTCGTCGGATCAGTAAACGACGCGAGCGCTATCGAATTGCCGAATATATCGTGAATCCAGCGTATCGATGCCGGCGGGGAAAGATTCAGGCTCGTTTCAATGAGTCTAAGGTCGTGACTGTCCCGCGGGCGAAGCATCAGCCGGTGATCGCCGAGCCGAACAGGGCGACGGTAACGGTAGACCGTCGTGTGCCGCACATCGAGAATCGTCAAATGGTTGCAGCCTCACGTTGATTGGAGAGCGCGGTCCCAAATTATGTGCCCTATATCACACTGGAAAGCCGGTTGAAATCATCGAGAACCGCTTGGATCAACGCCTTCCTGCGCGGATCTTGCCCGCTCGGAGTAGCCGCCAGCACGGATAGCAGATAGCGCACCTTGTCCGCGGCCTCTTCCCAATTCGACGCCGGAGCCACGATCAACTGTGCTTCCAGCTCGTCCTGCGTTGCGCGCAACGCCCGTTCATTGGCGGCGACCTCTGTCAGGAGCCGACGAAGGTCAGTTGCCTTCTGCGCGGCCATTCCGCGATGCTCGTCGAGTTTGACCGGCTTATCTGTCATGGCGCCGCGTCTCGATCTAGTGCGGCTTGAAGATCGAGAGGATCAATCGTCACCATCTCGATCGATGATGTTCCATATGTTGGCGCCGACACGAAAATCATGGTCGCAACGCGGCGATAGACGGGGAAAGAAATTCCCTCGATCAACTCTTCATCGGTCACGACCCGATAGGATCCCGCTGGAAGTGTTCGGTCGATTCCCTTCAGCAGAAATGGTCTGTTGAACACGACATCCTTGCTGAGTGAGCGCGCAATCATCGGAGCGGACCGCCTGCCACTCGTGCAAGGGGGTAGTCGGCGCTGTCGTACAAACGACGAATTTCCACGCCTACGTACCTTAATTCATCAACTTCGAGGTATGTGCCGACCAGAAGCTTCGGCGGAAGGTTCTCAACCGCAAAACGGATGGCGTCCGCGGCCTGCGCAAACCTCCTGTACCCAAACGGTTGTCCCCCGAACTTCCGATTGCGGGTGGGAAACAGCTCTGCCGCGGCGCTGTAATCAAATCCGGCCATGGCTCGGAGAGTCTCACTCCTGACAGGTTACGGGCAGCTCTTCGGTTTCAAGAAGGCCAGGGAGCGTGCCCAGGCCTTCTTTTTTTGAAGATCGATTGAACGCGTCAGTAGTCCATGCCGCCCATTCCGCCCATACCCCCGCCGGGACCGCCCGGCATCGCCGGGCTCTGCTTCCTCGGCAGCTCGGCAACCATCGCCTCGGTGGTAATGAGCAGACCAGCGATCGACGCTGCGTCCTGCAGCGCAGTCCGCACGACCTTGGTCGGATCGATGATGCCCTTCGATACCAAGTTGCCATACTCCCCGGTCTGAGCATCAAAGCCGAAGGCATAGGCGTCTTTATCCAGGATCTTGCCAACGACAATCGAGCCATCCTCGCCGGCGTTGATCGCGATCTGGCGTGCCGGCCAGGAGAGCGCCTTCTTGACGATGTCAATGCCGGTTCGCTGATCGTCGTTCTGAACTTTGAGCTTCTCCAGAGCCTTGATGGCACGCAGCAGCGCAACGCCGCCGCCGGGCAGGACACCCTCCTCCACCGCAGCGCGGGTGGCATGCATGGCGTCTTCGACGCGGTCCTTGCGCTCCTTTACCTCGATCTCGGTCGCACCTCCGACGCGGAGTACTGCGACGCCGCCGGCAAGCTTGGCCAGCCGCTCCTGCAGCTTCTCCCGGTCGTAGTCGGAGGTCGTTTCCTCGATCTGCGCCTTGATCTGGGTAATGCGCGCCTGGATGTCGGCTTTCTTGCCCGCGCCCCCGATGACCGTGGTGTTCTCCTTGTCGATGGTCACTTTCTTGGCGCGTCCGAGCATATTGACGGTGACGTTCTCGAGCTTGATGCCGAGGTCGGCGGACACCATGGTGCCGCCGGTGAGGATCGCGATATCCTCGAGCAGTGCCTTGCGGCGATCGCCGAAGCCGGGCGCCTTCACGGCCGCGACCTTCAATCCGCCGCGCAGCTTGTTGACC
>CATPCO010000474.1 GCA_955652925.1 uncultured Xanthobacteraceae bacterium
CTTCGACATTTTGCGGCAGGCGACAGAGCCTATCGGGGAGGCTCTCCATCGAGCGCAGCTCGGAGCACCGCGAATCGAATTTTGGGGCCTTCTTGCCGTGTATCTCTGCGGATTCGGGGTCGGACTCTTGAGCCTCGTTTTCTTCTCCCGTTCGTTCATGAAGAAGGACCCGCTCGGCGCCGTTAACCCCATGAGTTTGGCGACTATGATCGCCGCCGGTATCGGGCTCCACAACTTTAGCGAGGGACTTGCAATTGGCCAGTCGGCCGCGACCGGCGCAATTCAGCTCGCGATGTTGCTCATCATCGGGTTCGGTCTGCACAACATGACTGAGGGCTTCGGGATCGCAGCGCCCCTTGCGGGCTCGGGAGGCGCCAACCTGCGCACGATTGTCCGGCTCGGTCTGATCGGTGGAGCTCCGACCTTCCTCGGCACCGTCACCGGATATCACTTTGTGTCACCGGTGCTCTCGGTGCTCTTTTTGACGCTTGCTGCGGGCGCGATCATCTACGTCATCAACGAGATGACAACTGTCGGCGCAAAGATCGGATTCAAAACGCTCGCGACCGTGGGAGTTTTCGTCGGGTTTTCGATCGGTCTAGGAACCGATCTTATCTTGACCGCAGCGGGAGCATAACGTGTGATCGGACCTAAAGGTCCGATGCTACACCCGTTTCTGCGCGAGAGCTAGTCCTCGGACTTGCTCGATTTGGCCGCTTCGGCGAGATTCTTCACCACTGTGGCGTCCGCGAGCGTGGTCGTGTCGCCCAGCGGCCGCTCTTCCATGACGTCGCGTAAAAGCCGCCGCATGATCTTCCCGGAGCGCGTTTTCGGCAGCTCGGGCGTAAACGTAATGTACTTCGGCCGCGCAAACGCGCCGATTTTTGATGCAACATGCTTGCGCAACTCGTCAGCGTCGCCGCTGGATCCGACGCCACCGCCTTTAAGGGTGACAAACGCCGCAATTGCTTCGCCAGTAATCTCATCCTTCTTGGAAACGACGGCCGCCTCGGCGACCCGAGGGTGATCGACGAAAGCGCTCTCGACTTCGGTCGTCGAGATGCGATGACCGGACACGTTCATGACGTCATCGACCCGGCCTAACAGCCAGTAGCAGCCGTCTTTATCGCGCTTGCAGCCGTCGGCCGGGAAGTAATAGCCTTGTCTTGCAAACTTGCTCCAGTACGTTTGGAGATAGCGATCGTGTGCTTTCCAAAGCGTTCGCAGCATCGCGGGCCACGGCTTCGTAATAACGATATAGCCACCGCCGCCGAGCGGCACGGACTTGCCCTCGTTGTCGACGACGTCGGCAAACACGCCAGGATATGGGAAAGTTGCAGAACCGGGTTTTGTCGCCGTGATGCCAGGCAGCGGCGAGATGAGGATCATACCCGTTTCCGTCTGCCACCAGGTGTCGACCACCGGGCAGCGGCCACCGCCGATATGTTCGCGGTACCACATCCATGCTTCCGGGTTGATCGGTTCGCCCACGGAGCCAAGCAGCCGTAGCGAAGAGAGATCGTGTCGCGCAGGATACTCTGGCCCCCACTTCATGAACGTTCGAATGGCCGTAGGCGCCGTATAACAGATGGTGATCCTATATCTCTCGACGAGCGCCCAAAAACGGTCCTTGTCGGGAAAGTCCGGCGTGCCCTCATAAATAACGCTCGTTGTACGGTTGGCAAGCGGCGCGTAGACGATATACGAGTGCCCGGTAACCCAGCCAATGTCGGCCGTACACCAATACACGTCGCTGTCACGCTTGATGTCGAAAATATTGTAATGCGTCGAGGCGACGCCCGTCAGATATCCGCCGGTTGTATGCACGATACCCTTGGGTTTTGCCGTCGTGCCGCTCGAATATAAAATGTAGAGCACGTCTTCGGCGTCCATGCGCTCGGGCTCGCACTTGTCGGACTGGCGGTCGACCACATCATGATACCAAACATCGCGCTGCGGTTCCCAATTGACCGGATCGCCGACGCGGCGAAGCACGAGTACTTTCTCCACGCAGGTAACGCCCGCGAGCGCATCGTCGGCGATATTCTTGAGTAAAATTTTGCCGCCGCGCCGCCAACCTTGCTCCTGCGTGATGAGCACCTTGCACTCACCGTCAAGGATGCGGTCACGCAAACTTTCAGCCGAGAACCCGCCGAAGACCACGGAATGAATCGCGCCGATTCGCGAGCACGCAAGCAACGCCGTCGGCAGCTGCGGTACCATACCCATGTAGATCGCGACGCGATCGCCGCGCCGCACGCCCAGCTCTTTGAGCGCATTGGCCAGCCGGCATGTCTCGCGCAGTAAGTCTTCGTACGTGATCTCGCGCGCATCACCCGGCTCGCCTTCCCAGAAGTATGCGATCTGCTTTCCGTGGCCAGAGTCGACGTGACGATCCAGACAGTTGTAGCTTGCATTGAGCTTGCCGCCGTCAAACCACCGTGCGACCTTGGCTTTCTCATCCCAATGCAGGGTTTTGCGCCAACGCTCGAACCAGTCGAGGCGTTCGGCCTCGCCTTCCCAGAATTTCTCAAAATCCGCTGCCGCTTGCTTGTAGACATCGGGATCGCGGACGTTGGCCTGTCGTGCGAATGCCTCAGGCGGCGGGAAGACACGGCTCTCGTCGAACAGAGCCTCGATAGCCTGCTTGGTATCGCTTGCAGACGCGGGTTGATCGGGCAAATGTCACCGCTTCCTAGGGCGCGTGGTTCGCGCGGGTCATTCGCTGCTGCGGGCAGAATTCTTGCGCCATAAAAGGATGGATTGAGCATGGCAGCACGAGTTGACAGCGCACCGAAGATCGGCAACACGAAAGATGTCCTTGTCGGTAAAACGGCCGTCATCACGGGTGCGGGCCGGGGTATCGATAAGGCAATCGCAATGGCATTTGCGCAAGCCGGTGCCTGCAGCGTCATCATCGTGCGCGAACGAACGCTCGGCGAAAAGCTGGTGCGCGAGCTCGA
>CATPCO010000475.1 GCA_955652925.1 uncultured Xanthobacteraceae bacterium
ATCTGCAGCGAGGTGTGCTCGATTTTGCCGAAGCTCTGGCTGACGCGCCTGATCATGGAGCTGTTCTCGCTTGGTGTGCCGACCCAGGAGCCGCCAGATTCGTTTTGGCTGTCGAGCGTGAACGCGGCTAGCTTTCGCATCGACTTTTCATAATCGGGATAGTCCTTCGAAGTCGTTCCCCGTATCCAGTCTGCAACGGCGTCGTTGAGCGCGCCAAAATATTGCTCAAACGGCGCGCGCGCGATCTCGCGCGCGAACCTCGCGTCCCGATGACAGAACATATGAAAGGCGACCATCACCTCGCCGTTCCCCGGATGTCCGGCTTGCCGCCATGCGTTGCGATAGCGTTCGAGCAGCGGGGCGAGAGGTCCGATCGGGATCGCCATCAGCGCGTGGCCCGCACGACCGGCGAACTCGAAGGATTCAGGCGTCTGAGTGGCGGCAATATAGATTTTTGGCCGAGGCTTCTGGACCGGCCGTGGCAGCGACGTGACATTCTCGAAGGAATGGAATTTCCCACTATGGCTGACATTCTCGTGCGTCAACAGCAGCTCGACTTGCTCGAGCCCCTCACGGAAGCGCTCCTGCGATTCATCGGGCGAAATGCCGAACCGGCGAAATTCATGCAGCAGGAAGGCGCGCGCAAAACCCACGTCGAGCCGCCCTCCAGAAATGGCGTCAAGCATCGCAATCTCGCCAGCGAGCTTGAGCGGATGATTGAATACCGGAAGCACCGCGCCGGTGACGAGGCGCATGCTCCTCGTGCGCTGAGAGACGGCGGCGAGAAACACGATCGGATTGGGCGTGTAGCCGCCATAGCGCGTGAAATAATGCTCAACCGTGCGCGCATGGGTAAAGCCCAGCTTTTCTGCTTCCTCGGCAATCGCGAGCGACTGCGAGAAATACTCGGCGCTGCTCTTCTCAGCGGGACTGACTGCTGGAAAAAACTGGACCCCGAACTGCATTTGGCGTGTCCTGTACGAATGCGAGTATAGCGTATCAGAAGCGAATAGCGAATAGTGTCCGCTCGGACTTTCCCGATTCGCTGCTCGCTATTCGCTAATCGCCCAGGAACTTCTTGCGCTGTGGCATGTTGCCGGCCGGAAACCGATGATATAACGCGCCGCTCTTTTTCGGTGCGTTGAGGCGCTATGCCGACCACAGTTGCTGCCAGCCCACAAGCTGCTGCCGTCCCGATGAGAGGCCGGCGCAGATCGAGCTTTTGGGGGCTCACGCTCGGCAGTATCGGGGTCGTGTACGGCGACATCGGGACGAGCCCCCTCTATGCGTTGCGCGAAGCCGTCAACGCCGCCTCGGCAGGCGGCGAAGTGATGCCACGCGAGGCGGTGCTGGGCGTACTGTCGCTCATTCTGTGGGCACTGATTGTCACCGTGACGCTGAAATATGTGCTGATCCTGCTGAGGGCGGATAACCGAGGCGAAGGCGGGACGCTCGCGCTTATGGCATTGGCGCAAGGCGCAGTCGGCAAGCGCGCGGGCACGGTCGTCCTGTGCGGGATTATCAGCGCTGCCTTGTTCTACGGCGACTCGATGATCACCCCGGCGCTGTCGGTTCTGTCCGCCATCGAGGGTCTCAAGGTCGCTACTCCTGCTTTCGACCGGTATGTCGTGCCGATCACGGTTGCCATTCTGCTTCTGTTGTTTCTTGTGCAATCGAGCGGCACTGCCAGAGTGGCTTCCTTCTTCGGCCCGGTTACCGCAATCTGGTTCATCTGCATTGCAATTCCCGGCGCCGTCGCGGTGGCCTCCGATCCTGAAATTCTATTCGCATTCAATCCAGTTTATGGGGTGAGCTTTCTTGCGAACCATGGGATCATTGGCCTGATTACGCTTGGGGCGGTTTTTCTGGCCGTCACCGGTGCGGAAGCGCTCTATGCCGATCTTGGCCATTTTGGCCGCAAGCCGATCCAGGCCGCGTGGACGGGATTGGTCCTGCCATCCCTGGCGCTGAATTATTTAGGCCAGGGCGCACTCGTACTTAGTGCGCCCAAAGCGATCGAGAACCCATTCTTTCTTCTCTATCCGCAATGGGCGCTGCTGCCGATGGTCGGACTCGCCACCGCCGCCACCGTTATCGCGAGCCAGGCAGTGATTACGGGCGCTTACTCCATCACCCAGCAGGCCATACAGCTCGGTCTGTTGCCGCGGTTTGAGATCCGCCACACCTCGGAAGCTCAATACGGGCAGATTTACATGCCGCGTGTGAACTCGTTTCTGCTCGTCGGCGTGCTCCTGCTGGTCGCGACGTTTCACTCATCGAGCGCGCTGGCATCGGCCTATGGTATCGCGGTGACCGGAACCATGGTTGTTACCGGGATGCTGGCTTTCATCGTGATCTGGAAAGTTTGGAACTGGTCGCTGCTTGCCGCGGCTGCCCTGATCACGCCTTTTGTGCTGATCGATTTCACGTTCTTGAGCGCCAATATGCTCAAAGTCGTTGAAGGCGGGTGGGTCCCACTCGCCTTCGGCGGCGTGGTCATGATCGTGATGTACAC
>CATPCO010000476.1 GCA_955652925.1 uncultured Xanthobacteraceae bacterium
AAGTTTGCCAGCAAGATCATCGTCGGTCGCCCCGATGTCAAGGCTCGCTATCGGCCGACATTCAAGAATGCGACGCCGCATGGTTTCAAATGGCCGTGGCTCCAATTGTTGTCCCATGCCGCGCGCATCTTTGATGCGTTAAAAGGAGAATACAATGAGTCGATATGCGACACTCAGACTCGCCATGCTTGTCGGCACCGCGCTCAGCGCTGCCGCCGTGGTGCAGGCAAACGCGTGTGGCGCCAGTGTACCCGCCGATATTGGTGAAATCACCGACGTCAAGGTGGTGCAATCGATCGAGAAACGCGAGGTCGTGCTACCGTCTGTCCCGGCCGTGTCGCGAGCAGTGTCATCACCCGTCCCGATCACGACCGGCCGCGACGCAGCAGTACCCAAGTTCGCATGGCCGGTGCGGGGTAATTTGGTGGTGCCTATCTGTTCAAATCCTCCGGATTGGGGTCGGGCTGGAATCAACATTGCAGCGCCCGAAGGCACTGTCGTGAAAGCCGCCGCGGATGGCGTTGTTGCCTATGCAGGCGACGAACTGAAGGGCTATGGAAAGCTCGTATTGATTAGCCACAGCAATGGATGGGTTACGGCCTATGCATTCAATAGCAAACTGTTGGTCAAACGCCGGGATCAAGTCCGACAAGGGCAATCCGTTGCCCTTGTGGGTCATGACGTCGATACGTTCCCGCAGCTACATTTTGAAATTCGTAGAGGGAGTCAGCCGTTAAATCCCTTGGACTACCTGCCCAATCGATGACAATTTGAATTAAAGTCGAGGACACTCTTGGTATGTTTTCGACGCTGATCTTAACGTGGAAGTGAGCACGTACTCCTGCGGGGCTTATTTGAAAAGGAAAGCACAATGGCATTCGGAAAACGGTTTTCGATTTTCAATCTAGAAACACGAGTCCAATCAGAAATATGTGTACGGTGCAAAGGCACTGGTCGGGTTAGAGAGCGCGGTTCTACGATCGTATGCAAGCCGTGTTGCGGTACTGGACGCATAGGTGCATCGAGCGATAGACCGCCGCAAGGGAACTTCGCGCGCGGTAGCTAGTCTCGCCACCGGGCGCCAAATCGTTTTTCCCCGGTGCGACAATTATACCTTCGACAATGCAATCGGAAAGCCGGCGAGAGGATCTAGCTCTTTCGGCATCAGCTCAATGTCCTGGCGCAGCACGCGCGCCTACTCCTTCTGTACACTCCACTTCCCCGGCACAGTTGCGGCTTCGCGCCCAAAAGGAAAACCCCGCCGCGGGGGACGGACGGGGTTTTCGCACTATCGGACGGCCGGGGATCGGGGGGGCTTGGCGGCCGTCCAAGCCCATTAGTCGCCCGCCACCCTGGCCAGGTTCAATCCGTCGATGCCGAGTTTACGGGCGCCGGTACAACACGCGCGTCCAGCGGCCCGATGTCAGCTTTCGCCAGGCACTAAATCGCTTTGCGATACTGGCGAGGTGGAGCGACGCGCAGCGTTACCGCAGCGGTAGGAACGTACGTTTCATCGCACGCCCCCCGCAGCGCAATTTAGGGAACGCGTTTCATCGCCGCCACACACACGGCACTGATGATTCCCACGCCGCATACGTAACCGCCGAGGACCCATGGTCCACTGTTGTCGGCCTGATGGATTGCGGTCACGACCAAGGGCGTGAGTGGGACCGTTAGGATCCAGCCGATCGCGTAGATCAGCGACACCCCGCTGTAGCGCACGCGCGTGTCGAACAGGTCGCAGAAAATGGCCGCTAGCGGACCAAAAACCGGAGCCCATAGGACGCCCAGCGCGATGACAACGCAGGCTGAAGCGATCAACGCGCTACCGGAGTGGCGTATCAGCCAGAATGCCGGAAAGGCCGCGAACCCGTTGACGAGCGAAAAGATGACGAAGAGTTTCTTTCGGCTTGTCCTATCAGCCAGCCACGAGGCAAACGGAATGGTGAAGATCAGGATGAAGGCAGCGAGTGTAATCGTGGCGAGGACATTTGTCTTGGGTATCTTCGCTACATTCGCCAACTCCGTGAGGGGAAAAATCACGTAAATCGTGAATACGATGCCCTCGATGAGCCGGGCGCCCGCGCCGAGGAGGACATTGCTTGGATAAGCGCGCACTAGTTCCAAAATCGGTGTCCGAACCACCTCGTCGTGCGCTTGGCTGTAGGCGAATTCGGGCGTCTCCAGCACGCGCAGGCGTATGAAGAGGCCGACCGCAACGAGCACAATGCTGAGCATGAATGCGACCCGCCAGCCCCAGGAGACAAAGGCGCGCTCGCTAAGCACCGAAGAGAGGAAGCTCACCACACCGGTGCTGCAGCACAGACCTATGGCGAGTCCGATCTGCGGAAAACATGCGTAATAGGTGCGCTCCTGCGGCCGCGCGAATTCGTAGGACATCAGAACCGCGCCACCCCATTCGCCGCCGAGTGCGGTGCCTTGCACCAGCCGCAAGGTCAGAAGCAGGAGTGGCGCCCAGAGGCCGATCTGCTCATAGGTCGGCAGCAGACCGATGATAAAGGTGGCAACGCCCATAATCATCAACGCGAGGATGAGCAGGGGTTTGCGGCCGAGGCGATCGCCAAAATGGCCAAACAAAACGCCACCGAGCGGGCGCATGAGAAAACCGGCGGCGAATGTCCCATAGGCAAGCAGCGTATTCACGAACAAATCGCCTTCTGGAAAGAAATATCGATTGAAAATCATCCCCGCCATCGTGGCGTAAACCAAGAAGTCGTACCATTCGATGGTGGTGCCGACGAGGCTGGCAGCCGCAACCCGCCGCACCTGGATTGCGCGCGCGTGCGCCGGCATCACCTTGTTGTCATTGACGACAAGAGCATCGCATTCCCGCGGCAGATCCGGCAGATTCAATGATTTCATCCTTGCAGACGTGTCCGGATTCTAATGTCGTAATTCGACATGGTCCTCGACTTCGGCGGAAAAGAGCGCATGGTCAAATTGCGAGACGCCCCAGACGATCGCCCCTAACCACTAAAAAAATAACCGGCAGGGGCGTTCCGACTTACCCCCATGCTCACACCGCAGTCGAATGATGCTG
Organism: uncultured Xanthobacteraceae bacterium; assembly: GCA_955652925.1. GTDB lineage: Bacteria > Pseudomonadota > Alphaproteobacteria > Rhizobiales > Xanthobacteraceae > VAZQ01. The sequence goes on from CATPCO010000476.1 coordinate 3,062, forward strand.
TAGGTTCGTTGATGGCTCCTGTTGCCTGTCCAAAATGCTCAGTCGTCGCATATGAAATTACATCCGGAGGATGGCGATTTGAACCGGCATCCGGATGCATTGATCTGAGAAGCACCGACTGGGGCGCGAAGGGGGAGCTTGAATGGTGCCCTACGCTTGCGGTGGCCATGCCGGACGAGGTCTTTTGGCCTGGACGATCTCATCGAGATCACGTAAAGCACGTCGCCGAAAAGGCTCAAGCGAGAGCAAAAATGATTGCAGAACCGTCTAAAAAAGACACGTAAGTCATATACCGCGGTTGGCGCTACGCTCCCGGTGGGAGTTCGTGAAAGAGCCTGAACAACGCGGGACTTTGCGAATGAGGCCTTGCCAGTACGTCCGTGGTCAAGGCCCCATGTCGGCGATGCGCGAGTTAGGCGGTGCGCAGATTGTCTGCCGAAGACTTTCCGGTCTTGCGATCGGCAACAACGTCGAAAGAGATCTTCTGTCCCTCATTGAGGCTGTGCATGCCGGCGCGTTCGACCGCGCTGATATGCACGAAGACATCTTTGCTGCCGTCCTCGGGAGCAATGAATCCGAAACCTTTTTGGCCGTTAAACCACTTGACTGTTCCCTTCATCATGGGAGCTTTCCTTGCGTATGTGTAAAAATCAAGCCGCGCGCTAACGCAGCCGGTTCGTTCGAGATTTTAGGAGAAGGTCGTCAGTCAGGCGCGCTGATCGCGGCGAGGCCAATTCGTTCGGCCGAAAACTCGATGCCCGCCTATATAGAGCATTATTGCACGGTCCGCAAGACCCAAGTAACTCAGACCCAAGTGACTCAGACCCAAGTGACCCAGCCCCAAGTGACCCAGCCCCAAGTGACCCCAAATGATCTTTGCGAGCTGCACTCTCTCGAAAGCA
>CATPCO010000477.1 GCA_955652925.1 uncultured Xanthobacteraceae bacterium
CGCCAGCAAGATGCCCACAAGCAAGACGTCCAGAGGAATACCTCTAGTGCGGAGCCAGGCGTTTTTCCAGCCATCCCAGGCTCACGTCCGTCAGTATGGCCAGCGCAGCTGCCGGAATCGCACCGGCGAGGATGACCTGATTGTTGACCATCGCAAGACCACGAAAAATGTATTCACCCAGGCCGCCTGCACCGATGGCCGCAGCGATGGTGGCGAGGCCGATCGAAATCACAGCGGCTACACGCACGCCGGCGATGATTACGCCCAACGCCAACGGGAGCTCCACCTGCCAGAGAAGCTGGCGATCTGTCATGCCCATACCGCGTCCGGCTTCGACTACGGCGCGATCCACACCCCTGATGCCAGTGTAAGTGTTGCGGATGAGAGGCAGCAGCGCATACAGCGTAAGCGCAAGGATGGCGAGACGGTCAGCACGAGCGCCGATCCAGGGTGCGGGCAGCAGAAATCCGAACAAAGCCAGGCTGGGAATGGTCTGAATGATGTTCGCGCCGCCAAGCACGGGCTTACTCCACACCGGCCAACGGGTGATCAGAATACCGAGCGGAATTCCTATCAGCACGGCCAGCGCGATAGAAGCTCCCACCAGCCAGAGGTGCTCGGCTGTGAGCTCCAGCACTTCGGTGTGGTTCTGCAGAATAAATTGCCAGAGATTCATGTTATGCCTCTAAGAAATGTACGCCGGCGTTCCGGCGCGCTGTTCTGCGGATCTCGCTGGCGGCTCCGAGGGCAGGATTCCTTCGGGACAGCGGTCGGAGGCCGGCGCTACTTATGTTGTGGTTCATCGTGACCTCTTGGTGCAGACAAGATTTCCGTTTTGAAAGCGTCCACATAGGCGGCGACCAGCGGATCGGTGGAGTGCAGAAATTCGTTGGGCGCATGTATGACAACCAGCTGGCCTGCCTCCAGGAGAGCGATTCGAGTGCCAAGCAAAAGAGCTTCTCGCAGATCATGGGTAACGAAGACTACTGTCTTCCGTAAACGTTGTTGCAGGGTGAGAAACTCGCGCTGTAATTCGGCGCGGGTGATTGGGTCGAGCGCGCCGAAAGGCTCGTCCATGAGGAGAAACGGCGGATCGGCGGCCAGCGCGCGCGCCACGCCGACCCTTTGCCGCTGGCCACCGGAGAGTTCACGTGGATACCGTGATGCCAGTTGTGGCTCAAGGCCTACCAGCTGCAGCAGCTCCCGAACCCGTTGCTGAATGCGATCAGCGGGCCATTGCTCGATCTGGGGAACGACACCGATGTTGCGCGCGACGGTGAAGTGGGGGAATAGCCCGACTTCCTGAATGACGTAGCCGATCATGCGGCGCAGTCGAATTACATCCCACTCGCCCAGGGAGCGGCCGTCAACCTGCATATCGCCCTCGCTTTGCGTAAGCAAACGATTGATGAGCTTGAGGGTTGTGGTCTTGCCGGATCCGCTGCGACCCAATAGCACCAGGGTTTCGCCGCGCTGGACTTCGAGATTCAGGCCGCGCAGAAGTTCATAGCCGGTGTCGAGGCGATAAGAGATGTTGCGGAATTGGATAGCCGGACCTTCCTCGCAAGAACCATGCATAACGTGTCGTTCCAGAGCCCCAGACGCAGTCGCAAAGACTGCTTGTGAAGGCAAGATGCCCTCACCACGGCCGCCGCCGGGACGCCAACTCTACAAAACCTCGTATGCCTTTGCAGGCAGGCCGGTGAAGCGGACGCCGGAGTGCCCTTTATGCCTGATGTTAAGTCCAATCAGGAGCGCGGTGATCTGCTCCAGGATGCGCGCATTTTCCAACTTGCCGCCATCAATCGCGCGCACGCCGGGAATTTTTGCCGCTAGCAGCCTTACTGCCTGGAGTGCACTGGCATCATCGCTGCAGACCACCACGTCGCATTCGATCGGAGCCTCGGCATTCAAGAGTTCGGCAGAAACACTCTGGAATGCTGCCACCACTGACACTCCCTTAGGCACAAGTTCGGCAGTTTCCTGTGCGGCGGAACCTTGCCAGATACCGAGCGTGCGGGTGGCTCGGCCGCCAACGCTTGCCGCCAGGGGAACGGTCGTGTCGATGACGATGCTGCCAGTCCGAATCGCCGGCTTGATTTGCTTGAGCAGAGCGGCGTGGCCCTCAAACGGGATGGTGAGCACCAGCAGGTCGGCGGCGGCACTGGCGGTGCTGTTATTCTCGCCAGAAACCTTTGCGTTGCCACCGACGGCTGCCTTGATTTTCGCCGCGGCGTTCTGAGCTCGCCTGGCATCACGCGATCCGATGATCACGCTCTCGCCCGCCCGGATCCAGCGCAGAGCCAGACCAAAGCCCTCCGGGCCGGTCCCCCCGAGGACAGCGATGGCGCGGGACATGTTTATGCGAACTCCGGCTCAAGCGCCTGCTCGACGGCGATGTGGTCAGGCTGCAGTTTGATATTGATTCGTGAGTAGGTAGTATTGCGCTCGGCGGGAATACGTCCCACCTCGAGAATCAGTGACTGGAATTCTTCCGCGCTGGTGTATTGTCCCGCTGTGGCTCCGGCTTCACGCGAAATATTTTCTTCCATCAGGGTCCCGCCATAGTCGTTGGCGCCAGCCTGCAGGCACAGCTGCGACAGGCGCCGGTTTAGCTTTACCCAGGACACCTGAATATTATTGATAGCGCCAGCCAGGAGAATTCGCGAAAGAGCGTGGATCTTGACATGCTCGGCCAGGGTAGGGCCAGGCCTTGAAAGTCCCTGATGAAAGAGCAGCGTCTTCTGATGCACAAAGCCAAGCGGCACGAATTCGGTGAAGCCTCCGGTCTGCTGTTGGATTTCGCGGAGAAGCAAGAGTTGATTGACCCAATGGGTTGGCGTTTCAACGTGTCCATACATGAGCGTCGAGGTGCTGCGAATGCCGCACTGATGAGCGGTGCGGATCACCTGCTTCCACTGTTCTGTGGAGAGCTTGTTGCGGGAAAGCACGAAGCGCACGTCGTCGTCGAGAATTTCTGCGGCAGTTCCCGGCAGAGTGTCCAGACCATTGTCGCGCAGCATCTGCAGATAGTCTGGCAACGGCATGCCGGTAAGTTCGACGCCGTAAACGATCTCCATCGGCGAGAAGGCATGAATGTGCACGCCCGGTACGGCTGCCTTCACCGCACGCAAGATGTCACGATAATAGAAAGGGGGCAATCCGTGAGGCAACCCGCCCTGGATACAGACTTC
>CATPCO010000478.1 GCA_955652925.1 uncultured Xanthobacteraceae bacterium
GACCTGATCGAGACCGATAAGCCGGTCGATCCCGATCTCGAAGTCACCGGCCTGCAAAAGCACATGGACGGCGGCTGCCCGATTCTGTTTCACAACGTGAAAGGCAAACCCCAGCACCAGGTGCTCACGAATCTGTTCGGAGATATCAGGGTCATCAACAAGATGTTCGGCTGGAAGAGCGACGCCGAACGAGTAAAGAAGCTCGCTTATGCGCTCGGCCATCCGCTCAAGCCGGTGGAAATCCCCCAGAATGCAGCGCCGTGCCAGCAGCGCGTGATCAAGGCGCCCAAGGATGTCAACGAGTACGTGGTGCCGATCCGTCACACCACTTACGAGCCGGAGCTCACGCTCGGCTCTGGCATCCGCTGCGTCACCGGCGAACAATTCGATGGAGGCTCCGACCTCGGCTACAACCGCATGAATTTCCGCTGGGGCAATGTGGGCACGTTCCAGATCTCGCCGGGCTCCCACATGTGGCAGGTGGTCAACAAATACTACAAGTCAAATCAGCCGGTTCCCATCACCGTGTGCTTCGGCGTGCCGCCGGCCTGCACCCTGCTTGCGGGTGCCGGTTTCGATTATGCGGTGCTCCCCATGGGCTGCGACGAGATCGGCATCGCGGGGGCGGTGCAGGGCACGCCCATCCGGCTGGTCAAAGCACGCACCGTCGATGCCATGGCGCTCGCCGACAGCGAGCTCGTGCTCGAAGGCTATGTCGATCCGCGCGACCGGCGCTTCGAGACCAAGGAATCGGAAGATGCCGGCGTTCAGGGTCGTTTCCATTTCCATCCGGAATGGGCGGGCTATATGGGCAAGGCCTACAAGGCGCCGACGTTCCACGTGACCGCAGTCACGATGCGCGATCCCAAGGCCAAGCCGATCGTGTTCGCGCTCGGCGTTCATACGCTTGACGATCACAATATCGATACCACCGTGCGGGAGGCGGCACTCTATGAGCTGTGCGAACGGCTGCAGCCCGGGATTGTGCAGAACGTCGTCATTCCCTACTGCATGACCGATTGGGGCGGTTGCATCATCCAGGTGAAGAAGCGCCATCAGATCGACGAGGGCTGGCAACGCAACTTTCTGGCAGCGGCGCTGTCGTGCTCGCAGGGCATGCGGCTTGCGATCGCGGTGAGCGAGGATGTCGATCCTTATTCCATGGACGACGTGATGTGGTGCCTCACCACGCGGGTCAATCCCCGCACCGACATCCTTAATCCCATCCCGGGCGGGCGCGGTCAGACTTTCATGCCGGCCGAGCGCATGACGGCGGGTCAGAAGCAGTGGACCGCCTCCAACACCCAGTTCGAAGGCGGCATGGGAATCGATGCCACGGTGCCATTCGGCTACGAGAGCGATTTCCTCCGGCCGGTCTATCCGGTGGACAAGGTCAAGCCGGAGGACTTCTTTTCCAAGAAGGACATCGGGAACGCCCGCTCGCGCATGGCAGGTTGGGTGCATTCGCTGGCACGAACCGGCCGGTAAAATTATTCGATCGTCGATCGGAGCTGTCATTGCGGGGCGCCGTCGATCTCGATCCGAGATCGGACGGCGAGCCCGCAATCCGGTAAGCACGCTACCCGCTACGCTCGGTCCCGGGAATGACGTCGATATGATGCCGCTATGACGCGCCGGAGGCTTGGCTCATCTTCCATCTCTCCAACAAGGCTTTGCGGTCGAGCTTGCCGCGCTCGTTCTTGGGCAGGTCGTTCGTGAAGAGGATCTGCTTGGGTGCCTTGAACGCGGAGAGGACGCCGCTGCAGTACCGCAGGATCTCGTCGGGCTTGATCGTCGCGCCCGGCCGCAGCACGACATAGCTCACCACCTCCTCGCCGTAGATGCGGTCGGGCACACCGACCGTCGCAGCCTCAACCACCTCGGGCCGTTGCATCAGCAAGCTGTCGATCTCGACCGGAGAGATGTTGACCCCGCCGCGGATGATCAATTCCTTCTCCCGGCCGGTCAGATGGAGAAAGCCGTCCGCATCGATAAAGCCGAGGTCGCCGGTTTTCATTCGTCCCCGACTGTTGATCCTAAACGTTCCATCCTCTGCCAGGTAGCGGAAGCAGCTATCTTCAAACCCGCCGGCTTCCACCGATCCAACCTCGCCTGCGCGCAGCGCTCGCCCCTCGCGATCCAGGATGCGAAGATCGAGATAGGGCATTGGCTTGCCGACTGTACCCAGGCGCCGCTTTTCGCCGGGCTTGGCCGCGATCCAGCCGATCTCGCTGCAGCCGTAACCCTGACTGACACGGATGCCGAAATGATCCTCGAAGCGCTGCCATTCCTCGATCAGCAGCGGCGCCGAGCTCGAAGTAACAAAGCGCAGCGACGGCACGTCGGCCGCGCGCGCCTGCTCGTTGCCGTTGAGCAGCATGTTGATCGTCGTCGGATTGCCGGCGGCGATGGTCGCGCCGTAATGCTTGATGTGCTCGAAAAAACGGCTGCGGGAAAATCTTCGTCCCAGGATCAGCGTAGCGCCGCAGGCGAGCGGCGCGAGCGCGCCCAGAACCTGCGCGGAACACCAATTGAAGGAGCGAAAGTCGTAGATCCGGTCGTTGCCGGTTATGCCAAATGCATCGGCCGTCGCAACCGCGTTGCACAGCAGGTCGCGAAAACTCAGCACCACGCCTTTCGGGCGGTCGCTGGTGCCGGAGGTGAAGAAGATTACGGCATCATCCTGCTCGCCTGCGGTCTGGATGCCACTGTCCCCCGGCTCATTGCGGCCGAGGCCGGCATAAAAGCCGCCGGTATCACTCTCGTCCCACCTCCCAAGCGGCAGACGCGGGGCTGAGGTCGCTGCGAGGACGTCGTCGAGATCCAATCCCTCCTCGAACAAGACCAGACGCGGATCGATCGCAGGAAGAATGCGCTGGAGATGATGATGATTCATCTCGACGTGGACGGTGCAAATCGTCGCTCCGCACGCCATCACGCCAAAGTAACACGCCAGATGCTCAATCGAATTTCTGGCGAGCAATGCCACGCGATCATTGGGCGCAAGCCCGCGCGCGCGCAGCGATGCGCCGATGCGTCCCGTGAGCTGATGAAGCTGCCGGTAGCTCAGGATGCGTCCATCTTCGGCGCAAACAATGCAGGTGCTGTCGGGATGGCGCTGCGCGGCCCGCGCGATCCAATCCCGAAGCAGCTGTGGACCGGCTTGTGCTCGTTGCATGCAGTCAGCCACCTGCGGCATTCAATCATAGACCGTATCGAGGTAGTGCTCCGAATCAACGACCGCCTCGATGACCGTCGGCCCGTTCGCGGCAAGCGCGCCGCGCAGCGCATGCTCGAGCTCACTCGCCGTCCGCACGCCGACGGCAGGAACGCCGAAATAGTGTGCCGGTGGGTTGCGGTACTCCTGCGCCTGCAGCTCGGTACCGTAGAGCGGGAATTGCCGCCGGATCTGCTTGACCTTGATCAGCGCGAGCCAGCGATCGTCGAGGACGACAACGGGAAGGGTGATGCCGAGGCGCCCGGCGGTTGCGAGCTCGCCGCAGGTCATCTGGAAGCAGCCGTCGCCGAGGAGACAGACCACGGGCAGATCCGGTCGCGCGAGCTTGGCGGCAATCGCGGCCGGCAAGCCAAAGCCCATGGACGACCAGCCATTGGTGATGTGAAACGTTTTGGGCGTGTGCGCCGGCCACTGGCTGGCGATCTGATGAGTGTGTGCACCCACGTCGAAGCAAAGAATCCCTTCGCCCGGCAGTGCCCGCCGCACCGCGTCGATTGCCCCATGGGCCGTGAAAGAATTAACGCTTGGCCGCAGCATCGCCTGAAAATCTTTGTGGTGCGCGGCCAGCACTGCCGCGGTCCATTCATTGCCGGCAGCAGATAGCTCGGTGAGCTTCGAAAGTGCCTCATCGAGGTCTCCCGTGACCTGGTGGATGAGCTTGACACAAGCCGCGATATCGGCCGGCTCGATGTCAATCTGCAGCAGCGGACGCTCGCCGATCCATGCTTCGTACTCGACCTCTACGGTATCGTACCCGATGCCGACGATCAGGTCCGCGCTCTGCAGGAACTTGCGTTGGACCTGGCGGCATGCGCGTTCGATGCAGCCCAAGGCGAGCGGGTGACGGTCATCGATCATGCCCTTGGCCATGGTGGTCGTGGCGAACGGGAGGCTATGCCGCTCGACGAAGCGCACGAGCAATTTCGGATCGCGCAGCCGCATTGCGCTCGCTCCGACAACTGCAATTGGCCGCTTGGCTGCTGCGATGAGGTCGCCTGCGCGGACGAGCGCATCATCGCACGGGGATGCGAGATCGCGGGCCTGCGCAGGCTCCGGCACCGGTTCATTCGTCGTGGCGAGGGCCACGTCTTCCGGCAGATCGAGATGGACAGGCCCTTTGGGCTCGCTCAGCGCCAGACCGAGCGCGTGCGTGAGCGTCTCGCCGATGGCGCCAGGTTTGAGCGCAAGCGTCGCCTTGGTGATCGGTCTAAAGAGCGCATGATGATCGATCCACATCTGGATGCGGCGGCCCAGCTGGTCGGTGTTGAGATTGCAGGTGAGTGCGATCATGGGCGAGCGGTCAAGCCACGCATTGCCGACGCCGGTTGTGAGATTTGTGGCGCCGGGCCCCAAAGTGGCGAGGCAGAATCCGGGTGCGCCGGTGATGCGGGCGGTGACATCGGCGGCAAAGGCGGCCGATCCTTCGTGCGCCGTGAGCACAAAGGGCAACGCCCCTTTGCGCATCGCCTCCATCAGCGGCAACACATTACCGCTCGGAATGCCGAAGCCGCGCGTTACGCCATTCCTCTTGAGCGTAGCGACAATCAGATCGGCATTGTTCATGTGGGCATCAGCTCGCCGACCTCGCGGCGGCTGCGTCCTCACCGGCAAGCTGCGCTTTGGCTTTGTTGACCAGCGCCTGACGAATGCGGGCAACACCCACGTCGTGCTGATAAAGCATCTCGCGCTTGCGCGCGTCGGGGGGCATGTTCACCAGCATCTCGCGATCCTGTTCCAGAACGTGCCAATGGCGGTCTTCGAGCCTGGCGCGATACATGAACCGCCAGACCTCGCGCGCAAGGCCGGAAGCCTTGCGCATGCGCCAGAAGAAGACGAGGCAGTTGTGTTCATCGACCGGCGTGGTGAAGCCGATAATGCGGAAAGGACCGCCCGGCCCAGCCGCATCGGGGTAGGGAATGTCGAGCCGGCAATAGGGAGCCGCAGTCTCGGTCACCATCTCGGTCCAATCGAAATTCCTGCCCTGCTGCTCCACCCGCATGACAATGAACCCGGCGCCGGTGCGCTCAATGCGCATCTGGTCCTGCTTGGCTCCGAAAGCGAGCGTGAAGGAATTCGCGTGCAGATAGGAGCCGTGCATGGGGTCGGCCAGATTGTCGAGGGCGTAGCGGTAATTGCAGGCCCAGGGCGACACGCAAAGGATGGAAGTCCATTCTGGATTCGTGAACTCCTCCGGCAGCGCGAGCGGGGGCGGCTCACGTTGGCCATGGCCGCCGACATAGACGAAGACGGCGTCGTTTGACTCTGCGACGGGAAAGCTCGCAACCGCGCGGCGGCCTTCGAGCGCGCAGTCCGGCATCGCGGGCACCCGCACGATGGTGCCGGTGCCGTCGAGCGTCACGCCATGATAGCGGCAGGAGATATGATCCCCGGTGATCTCGCCTCGCGAGAGGCGCGCGCCCCGGTGGGGACAGTAGTCTTCGAGACACTTGAGGTTGCCGCCGGTATCGCGCCACAGCACGAGATTGCGCCCAAGGGCCTTCACCGCATACGGCTTGCCAGGCTTTATCTGGACGGACTTCGCGACCGCGTACCACTGATCGAGCAGGCCGCGATTGACCAGATCGTCGATTCTCTGCCTGTCGTCCATCGTTTAGAGCCGCAAACTATTGAATGAAGGCGTTGCTGTAGAGCTCTGCGACCGGTAGCTCGGCCGCGATGAAGCCTTGCTCCTTGTAGAAGTGCTGGACGTTCGCGAGCCGTTGCGGATCCATCGCTCCGAGCGTGGTTTGGCCTTTGTAGGTCCGCTCGGTATAGTTCGCGAGAATCTTTTTCATCAACTCTTCCTTGCCCTTGAATGAAGGCGATGCTTCGACATAGGTCAGCGCCGCTTTCGCGGGATCCGCCATGACATATTGCATCCCCTTGAGAGTGGCCTTGACGATGGCGCGCACCATGTCGGGGCGCTCGGCAATGATCTTGTCGGAGGCAAGAATGGCCTGCGCCATGGATTGGAAATAGTCCTTGGTGGGCAGCGATACGGTATCTTTTACACCCTCCTTGACGTCGATCTCCCAGTCAGGCGTGCAAGCGCAGGCATCGACTGTGCCCGCCACAACGAGATTCGCGACTGCGGCGGGTCCCACGGCCTGGGCATTAACCTCGTCCTTGGTGATGTGCCTGGAGGCAAGTGCGCCCAAGAGCGCGTAGTAGGTCGTATCCTGAAACGCCAGCACCGATATTTTCTTACCACGTAAATCTTCAAGCTTTTCAATTCCGCGGTCCTTGCGGCCGACAACGATGGTGAGCGCCCCACCACCCATCAATCCGACCGCCTTTACCGGCACGCCGTTGCCACGCACGATGATCGGGGTATCGCCGATCGCGCCGCCAATGGGCGCATTGCCGACCCCGATCTGTTTGGCGACATCGACCCCGCCGCGCGCGACCACGAATTCGACGTCGTAGCCGGCCTGCGAATAATAGCCGAGATGCTTCGCCAGCACCCAGGGTGCAAAAGCCGGCAGGCTGGGAGGCGCCGGAAGCAGATACGTGATCTTCTCAGCTGCACTTCCAGGGCCGCTCGGTAGGCTCACGCAAATCGCGGCAGCAAGAGCCAGCCCGAGCGCCCGCACTGCGAATTCCTCACGCTTGGCGAATACCATGTTCATTCTCCTCTTGGTGCGCCAGACTCGCCGCGCCTTTTGCGCCATTCGCCTGCCAGCCGCTCTCGCACCGGAATAAAGTCGTAGCTCGGAAAGAACTCGGTCGAGAACACGCCCCAGGCGCAGCGTTCGATCTCGACATTGACGACATTGAGCAAATGCGGCGGCAGCCGCAAGGTGACGATCTGCCCGATTCCCATCACCACGTTCCAGCTCACGATCTCCACTCCTTGCGGAGGAAAACGCTCCCACCAACCCGTCGCGGAAAGGTGCGCCTGAATGCTCTCCAGGTTTTTAGATTGATCGTGCCGCAGAAAGATCGTCAGCAGAATGGTGTCGCTCGCACCGCCACTCACACGCGCGCTCCGTGGGTCAGTTGACTTCGCCGGTCACGGCGTCTAATAGCCTGTTCTTATACGAACTGGAAGTTCAAAATAGGACTGCAGGGAAGCGCGGGATGAGCGATCTCCATGCCCGGCTCAAAAACCAATCGCGCGGGCGCGTGCTGACTGCCGAGGAGGAGGCCTTGGCCGACGCCCTGGAAGCAATCTTCCGCACCGGTGAGCAGGATTTCGAGGAGGTTGCCCGGGCACTCGAGCGCGCGCATTTGAAGCGGCCGTCGGGCATCAAGGCGCCTTGGACGGCGGCGGTGCTCGAGCAGGAACTTGCCAGCATCAATGCCTCGTTGGATGCGGCCTATGCCGAGCACGGCATCGGTGCTTGATCTCCTTGCTGTCACTAAGCGGTTCACCGCGCCTGACGGCGTGTCTGCGCTTACCGCGATCGACCGCGTGACCTTCGAGGTGCGACGGGGCGAATTCGTTGCAGTGGTTGGACCCTCCGGTTGCGGCAAGAGCACGATCCTCAACCTCGTTGCGGGTTTGGATCGTCCGAGCGAGGGCCGCATTCTGCTCAATGGGGTGCCGGTGGAAGGTCCGAACGCCACCGTGGGCTTTATGCTGCAAAAGGATTTGCTGCTGCCCTGGCGAACCATTGTTCATAATGTGGAGTTTGGCCTTGAGGCGCGCGCGCTCCGCCGCGCGGAGCGTCGGCAACGGGCGTTGTCCGAGCTTGAGCGTTGCCGGCTGCGCGAATTCGCCGACAGCTATCCCTATCAATTGTCCGGCGGCATGCGCCAGCGCGCAGCGCTGGCGCGGACCCTTGCGATCGGGCCGGCAATCGTGCTGCTCGATGAGCCGTTTAACTCGCTCGACGCACAAACCAAGCTCATCTTGCAGAAAAGTTTTGCCCAGACCATCGCGTTCTCCGCGATCACCACACTGCTGATCACCCACGATCTGATGGAAGCGGTGATCATGTCGGACCGCATCCTGGTGATGAGCGAGCGGCCGGGCCGTATCCTGGAAGAAATTGCCGTCGACCTGCCCGATCGCGACAATCCCATGGCGCGCATATCCGCCCCGCGATCGCGGGAATACGTGGATCACCTGCTCGCGAGCCTGCATTTGCAGGACAAGGCGGCATGAACGGCTCCGACGCGACGACCGCCGTCCCGCGGACCGGGCTCGTTGTCGAGAGCCTGGCAGGAACTGCGGACGCGGGCACGTCTGGACCTGCAGCGCCTCCCGGCGCCGTATCCCGCTTATCCATTCTGCTGGGCAGCCTAGGTTTCGGGGCCGCTTTCCTGCTCGCCTGGCAATTCCTCCCGCCGGCCCTCGGCGTGCCGTCCTATATCATTCCGACCGTTACCGATCTTGCACATGAGTTCGGGCGCATGGTCGTGCGCGAGAATCTGCTCATGCACGTTCTCTCGACCGTGACCATCGCAATTGCCGGCTTTGTGATCGGAAGCTTGCTGGGGGCGGCCATCGGCTATCTGCTCGGTATGTCGGTTTTGGTCGAGAAAGTACTCTCGCCGTACATCCTGGGTCTCCAGATCGCCCCCAAAGTGGCCTTCGCTCCGCTCTTTATCATGTGGCTCGGCTATAATTCCTGGCCCAAGCTGATCGTCACCATTCTCGTCGTTTTCTTTCCGATTCTCGTAAACGTGCTGCAATCCATGAAGACGGTCGATCGCGATCTCATCAATCTTGCACGCGCCTACAGCATGAACCGGCTGCAGATTTTCTGGAAGATCGAGGTGCCGGCGTCCATGCCGGCGCTCATGGCAGGCCTGCGCATCGGCGCCACGCTTGCGGTGATCGGGGTCACCGTGGGCGAATTGGTCGGCGGCAATACCGGGCTTGGCTACCTCATCACATTCGGGGAAGGGCAGGCCAACACTGCGATGGTGTTCAACGCAATCGTGCTGCTCACCCTCATCGGCATCGTACTTTACGGAGCGGTTGCGATCATCGAGGCGCGGGTGCTGCACTACATTCCGCGCGCGATCCGGTGAGATCACAACAGACAAGGAGGATTATCATGGAACACAAGCCGATTTATCCCGAGATCAGGCCCGAGAGCCTCGCCATCCCCGCCGGAGAAACGCTTTCCTCCTGGCTCAATTCGCGGATTGCGCGCTACGAAACCCGTTCGCTTGATTGGCACGCGCTCAAGTTCCAGGCGGACTTTGACCAGAAATACCGCCGCGCGCAGATGCGCTACATCGGCACCGGAGGCACCGGCGTCGAATCCGATGACAACGTCGTTCCGGCCGAGCACTTCACCTTCTCTACGATGGTGCTCCCGGCAGGGTGTGAAGGTCCGCTGCATCTTCATACGGATGCGGAGGAAGTCTTCTTCGTTCTGCGCGGCAACAAGCTTCGTTTTATCGTCGAGCATCGGGGCGAGCGTTTCGAAACCCTGCTCAAGGAGCGCGACTTGTTTTCCGTGCCGCCAGGCGTCTATCGCGGACTTGTCAACGAAGGCCTCGAGGAGGCGCTGATGTGCGTGATCATCGGCAACAGCAAGCCGGTGACCCCGAGCTATCCTCCCGAGCATCCGCTCTCGAAGATCAAGCGGCCCAAGGGTGCCGGCGCGGGCTGAAACCCGGACGCCAGCCATGGCGAGCGGCGAAAAACAGGACATCGAGACGCGATTGGCCAGCGGTCTGCTTGGCCACTGGTATGTGATCGGCAAGTCAGTCCAGGTCAAAAAGGGCAAGCCGCACGCCGTTACGGCGCTCGGCCGAAATCTTGTTCTTTGGCGCGAGAGCGGCGGAGCGGTGCACTGCCTCGAGGACTACTGCCCCCATCGCGGCGCGCGGCTCTCGCGCGGAGAGATCAACGCAGACAACATCTCCTGCCGCTATCATGGAGTCACGCTCGACGGGAGCGGCACTATCGTGCGCGTTCCCGCCATGCCGGGCTGTGCGCTCGAGGGCCGCAAGGCTGTGCAGAGCTACGCCGTGATCGAGGCGAATGAGGGGATCTATGCTTATTTCCCAAGCAGCGAACGGCCCAATCCCTCCGCACTTAACCTGCCTGAGGAATTTTCCGATCCTGCTTGGAGCAGCATCCTCTGCATGGGCCGCTGGGAGTGCAGCTACCGTTTTGTCTACGACAATTTTGCCGATCCCATGCACGCCTGCTACCTGCATGCGGACTCTTTCACTCTGGCTTTCGGCGCCAAGCAGGATGTCATGCGCGTCGAGCCGCGAGCGGACGGCTTCCACATCGCCAGACTAGAACAAAAGGATGTGAACCTCGACTGGACCCATGTGGTGGTCGATGGAAGCCAGGTCTATTGCCGGTTGGACATTCCCTATCCGGCGGCTGCCGGGCCGGGTGGCCCCTTCCGCATCATTGGCTACGCAACTCCCGTCGACGATAGCTCCTGCATGGTATTTTTCTGGCGCTTTCGGCAAGTCAGCGGCATTGCGAGGCAGTCGTGGCGCTTTCTCTATCGCGCCAGGCTCGAAGCGCGCCATTGGCACGTGCTCGAACAGGATCGCGAGATGCTGATCAATATTCCGCGCGATGCTCACAAGCGCGAGATGCTTTATCAGCACGATGTCGGTGTCGCCCGCATGCGACGAATGCTGGCGCAACAGGCCCTTACATGACGGCCATTACGCAGGGCGACGGCGCAGGCTTTTCCTACCTTCGCTCTGGTGGCGGCAAGGGAATTCCGATCGTCCTGCTGCACGGTATCGGAAGCAATGCACAATCGTTCGAGCCGCTCATGCGGGCATTGCGACATGCGGCGATTGCCTGGAATGCGCCCGGCTATGGGGAATCGGAGCCTCTCACGCAGGAATGGCCGGATGCATCCGATTATGCCGCGGCACTGCAGCGCTTGCTGGCGCATCTTCAGGTGAAGCAGTGCGTCCTGCTTGGTCATTCGCTGGGCGCCCTTATTGCCGCCCGCTACGCGGTGCTGTTTGCGAGCCAGGTTGCTGCAATCTTCTTGATCTCGCCCGCGCGCGGCTATCGCAGCCAAAAAGGGACACCCTTGCCGACCCCTGTAGCCAAACGCATAGAAGAACTCGATGAGCTTGGGCCGGAAGAATTTGCTCGCAAGCGAGCCCCGGGGCTGCTGGCGCAACCTGCTGCTAACGGCGGCGTCCTGCGCGCCGTGGAGTGTGCCATGGCAGCCGTGCGGCGGCCTGGATATGACCAGGCTGCGCGGCTCCTGGCGAGCGGCCGATTGATCGAGGACGCGGAGAAACTCGAAGTCCCGGCCGCGGTCATTGTCGCGTCAGACGACCGAGTGACCCCGCCAGAGAGCGGCCATGTTGTCTTCGGTGCCCTTCAGACATCGTCACGACGATGCGAATTTGAGACCATTGCGAATGCCGGGCACGCCGTCTGCCAGGAGAAACCAGCGGAAATCGCGCAGTTTATCGCGGAATTTCTCGGCAGCGAGGCGCATGTCCATGCGTGAGAAGCCAAGGCGCAAGCATGGCTCTTCCGGTGGGCGCTACATCGCTCCCCCAGTCCAACGTGCGGTCCGTCTCATCCGCCACGTCGCCGAAGGTAATCCCGTGCTCAACATGAGCGAGACCGCAAAGACGCTGAAAATCAATCGCACGACGCTCCTTCGACTTCTCCATACCCTCGAGACCGAGGGGTTCGTGGAACGCCGCCCGAATGGCGGCGGTTTTCAGGTCGGATTGTCGCTCATTGAAGTTGGCGCGCGTGCGGTGTTCTCGCGGGATCTGGTGCAGGTGGCGGTGCCTGTGCTGACGCGGCTCGCTGAGACGCTGCAGCTTTCCGCCCACCTCGGCGTGCTGGATGGCACCGATGTGCTCTATCTCGTGCGCCGCACGCCCAATACGCCGCTCGCCAGCAATATCCGGGTCGGCAGCCGGCTGCCGGCGCATGCGACGACCATTGGGCGAATGCTACTCGCCTACATGACGCCGATCGATATCGAAAGACTTTATGCCGGCCGGGCGTTGCAACGTTTCAGCGAGCACACCACGACCAGTCTCGAAGATCTGCGCATGAGGGCCGAAAAGGACCGACATGCGGGGATTGCATGGAGTGATGCTCATTTCGAACCGGGCATCAGCTCGGCCGCGGTTGCGGTATTCGATTTTGCTCACACCCCGGTCGGCGCCATTAATGTCTCAGGGCCCAGCTCCGCGTTTTCCGAACTGCGGCGCGACGCCATCGCCATTGCGCTGCGCGCGGCAGGTATGGAGATTTCCCGCCGTCTCGGCTGGATCGAGCCTGCTCGCCACGTTGCAGGTGCCGCCCCGATGCTGGTGGCTGCGAGGAAATAGGCCCGCGCTTGCGCCCTGTTTGTGAGAACCGATGCGCTGAAAGCGGCTTTTACCGATGCAACCGGTGCGAATAGAAACTTATGGATCTTGAGCTGCGAGACAAGGTTGCCGTCGTCACCGGCGGGACGTGGGGCATTGGACTTGCAACAGCGCGTTTGCTTTTGCAGGAGGGCGTTTTTGTTGCGATCTGCGGCCGCAATGAGGCCCGGCTTGCCGCTGCCCAATCATCCCTACTCGGGAATGAGAATCCCATCCGACTAATGGCCGTGCGCTGTGACGTGCTCAACAAAGATGAGGTCGACGCTTTTGCGAGTGCGGTCGAGCGATGGAGCGGGCGCTGCGACATCCTCATCAATAATGCCGGGCAGGCGCGCATGTCGACATTTTCAGACACAACAGAAGATGCTTGGCGCGAAGAGCTTGAGCTCAAGTTCTTCAGCCAGATCTATCCGATCCGCGCCTTCAGGCCGCTCCTCGACAAGAGCGATGCAGCTTCCATCCTGGCTGTGAATTCGCTCCTTGCCTACCAGCCTGAGCCCTACATGGTGGCTACGGCGGCGGCACGCGCGGGTGCGCAGAATTTGCTGAAATCGCTCGCGCGCGAGTTCGCTCCGCGCATTCGGGTCAACTCGGTCATGCTCGGACTGATCGATTCGGGTCAGTGGGAACGCCGATTCGCAGCGCGCGAAGATCGTTCCCAGTCGCGCGATGATTGGTATTCGCAGATCGCGCGCGCCCGACAAATACCAATGGGCCGGCTTGGCAAACCCGAGGAAGTCGCCCGCGCGATCGCGTTCTTATCCTCCCCCGCAGCCGCTTTCATCACAGGTGCGCAGCTTGAAATTTCTGGGGGCACTTCCCGTCATATCTGACCCCCCTGGCTTGCGAGCCGCTACTTCTTTCGGAAGCGGTCAAGGCGCACGACCTCGGCTCCGGCTTCGGGTTTGGCAGGTTGCTCCGCCATCACAGCCTGATTGGCAGCGGAGGGGGTGGGTGGCAACGCCGGGAGCTCCTTCGATTGCGCAGGTGCGTCCGCCGCGCTCTGCCCGGCCGGGCCAGATGCCTCTTCTTGCGCATCCGACTCTTTTGTCAATTCCTCGAAGCGCAGACCGAATTGTAGGGAGGGGTCAAAAAAACCTTTTACCGCCGCAAAGGGCACGGCCAATCGCTCAGGGATACCCCCGAACGATAATCCGACCTCAAATCCGCCTTCGGTAACAACCAAGTCCCAGAACTGATGCTGCAGCACAATCGTCATTTCCTTTGGATACTGGGCCAGCATTCGCGGCGATAGGTGCACGCCCTCAGCACGGGTATCGAAGGAGATATAGAAGTGATGCTCGCCAGGCGGCCCGTTCTTGGCGGTGTCCGTAAGTACAGTACGCACAACCCCCCGCAAGGCTTCTTGGGCCAAGAGGTCGTACCGGATGTGATCCACAGCCATCGGCTTAACCCAGTCTCTAGCGATAGAGCGAGTGGAGGCTTCTGTTGCCAGGTGCCTCCGAAC
>CATPCO010000479.1 GCA_955652925.1 uncultured Xanthobacteraceae bacterium
CCATAATTCTTGCTGGCAATAGTGAGGGTGGCCATGGATTTCCCCATCGAATGGGCGGCTTTTCGCTGTTCGAAACGAATTATCTCGCACCGCAATATAAAATGCACTAATCTTTTGCAGTGCACGGGTGAAGGTCTGTAGCCCGCATGAGCCTACAGGCTACGCCCAACGCGCTGGGGTATTGGGGCAAATGCTCTATCAAGCCTACCAGGCTCATTCCGACATCATGGTCCCGGTTCGCGCCTGGGCCGGCAAGGCGCTCCAACTGGTCGGTGGCCAATGGTTGGGCCGCGCCGATACCACCATGCTGCGAAATCTGTCCGCTGCCTACGAGCTCATCGCTCGAGCGGGGCTCACCCATGACCGGCCGGCGTTCGGAATAAACGAGGTCAAGGTCGGCAACCGCGAGGTAAGGGTGCGCGAGCAGCGCGCGCTCACAACGGCGTTTGGAACGCTGCTGCATTTCGCGAAAGACATCGATGCGGATCAGCCCCGTGTTCTCCTGGTCGCGCCGCTCTCCGGACATTTCTCAACGCTTCTGCGCAACACGGTTTCCACAATGCTGCCGGAGCACGACGTCTACATCACCGACTGGCACAATGTACGCGACATCGCGCTCATGCATGGCCGTTTTGGCGTGGACGAATACATCGAGCATCTCATCCGCTTCCTGGAAGCGATCGGGCCTGGCGCGCATGTTGTGGCGGTGTGCCAGCCCTGCGTACAGGTGCTCGCCGCCGTGGCGGTGATGGCGCAGGCCAACAATGCGGCGGTTCCGCGCAGCATGACCTTGATGGCGGGGCCGATCGATCCGCGCGCCAATCCCACCAAAGTGAATGCGCTTGCCAATTCCAGGCCGATCGAATGGTTCGAGCGAAATCTCATCGCCAGCGTGCCGCCGCGCTATCCCGGCGCGTTTCGGCGCGTCTATCCCGGCTTCGTGCAGCTTGCGGCCTTCATGAGCATGAATATCGAACGGCATTTGAAGGCGCATCGCGAGCTTTACGACAATCTCGCCAAGGGCGAGCACGAGAAGGCGCAAGTCACGAAGGCCTTCTATGACGAATATTTCGCCGTGCTCGATCTTTCCGCGGAGTTCTATCTAGAAACCGTGCGTCTGATCTTTCAGGAATACGCGCTTCCCACCGGAAAGCTCGAGTGGAAAGGAGAGCGCATCGAGCCGCGCGCCATCAGGCGTACGATGTTGCTTACGGTTGAGGGTGAGCGCGACGACATCTGTTCAGCCGGCCAGACCGTCGCGGCGCACGATCTGTGCTCCGGCTTGCGCCCCTATCTCAAGCGCCACCACATGCAGGCAGGCGTCGGGCATTACGGAGTGTTCAGCGGCAACCGCTGGTCCAGCCAGATTTATCCCCTAGTCAAGAACGTCATTCTTGCGAGCGAGTAGGGCAGGGGTGTCACGCCGCCTAGAGCAGGATGACTTTTCTTCGAATCGTCATCCCGCTCTAGATTTTTGTCTGAGCATGTCCTTTTTCGCAAAACCGGTTCCCACTTTTGCGGGACATGCTCTAACCCGCGTGTCCAGCCATATGGCGGCCGACCTCGACCAGGTCGGCCTCGCTTGCGCGCGCTTCGTAGACGAGCCGGCCGTTGAAGATGACGATGATGCGATCGGCGAGCTCCAGGAGCTCGTCCAGGTCTTCGCTCACCAGCAGCACGGCCGCGCCCCGATTGCGCACCGCCATCAGCTCTGCGTGGATCTGCGCCGTCGCCGCGAAATCCAGGCCAAAACAGGGATTGGCCGCAATCATCACGTCGACCTCGCCGCCAAGCTCACGCGCAAGCACCGTGCGCTGCACATTGCCACCGGAAAGATCGCTCATTGGCGAGTCGGGTGAGCGCGTCTTGATCTGATAATCCGCGATCTTGCGTTGCGCTGTTTCACGAAATCCTCTGCGCCTGAGCCACCACCTGCCCACTGCGAACGGCCAGCGATCGAACTCGCGCAACGCCAGATTGTCGGCGACGCTCATGCGCGCGACGCAGGCATTGCGCAGCGGCTCCTCGGGCAGGCACGAGACGTGGTGGCGGTGCATTTCATCGCGCGTAGCGTGATAAGGCGCTCCCGCAATGAGGATTTCGCCGCCGCGCGCCGCGCGCTGGCCGGCCAGGACCTCGATCAGCTGGCGCTGGCCATTACCGGACACGCCCGCGATGCCGACAATCTCGCCAGACCGCACCGCGAGCGACACTTCGTGCAGGGCCGGCTGGCCGGCGTCGTCAAGCGCGGCGAGCCGTCTGATGGCAAGGCGCTCTGCGCCGAACTCTGTGCTGCGAGCGGGCGATTTGGCGAGATGCTGCGCGCCGATCATCATGCCCGCCATGGCATCCGACGTGAGCTCGCCAACGCGCCCCTTGCCTGCCAACCGGCCGCGGCGCAGGATCGTCACCTCATCGGCAAACGCCATGACCTCGCGGAATTTGTGCGTAATCATCAAGACCGTAAGCTCGTTGCATGCGACCATCTGGCGCAGCATTCCCAGCACCTCGTCGGCTTCCTGCGGCGTAAGCACCGACGTCGGCTCGTCGAGAATAAGAAAGCGCCGCTTGAGATAGAGCTGCTTGAGGATCTCGCATTTCTGCCGCTCGCCGGCCGAGATTGCGGATACCTTCGCGTCGAGCGGGACGCGAAACGGCATGCGGTCGAGAAAGTCCGCGAGCTGCGCCTTCTCCTTTTTCCAGTCGATAATGCGAGGCAGTTGCGCTCGCGCCAGCACAAAGTTCTCGGCCACCGTCATGGCCGGGACCGAGGTGAAATGCTGATAGACCATGCCAAGTCCGAGCGCGTGCGCGGCATGTGGATTCTCAATGATCTCCTGGCGGTCGCCGACCAGAAGCTCACCCTCGTCGGCGCGGTAATATCCCATGATGCATTTGACCAAGGTCGACTTGCCGGCACCGTTCTCACCGAGCAAGGCATGAAAGCTCCCGGCGCGAACTTTGAGTGAAACCTGATCAAGCGCGGCGAAGGTCCCGAAGCGCTTGGTCATCGACAGCACCTCGATGCCAAGCGCATGCTGCGCGCCGGCGGGTACTGCCGCGTAGCGCGTGTCGCTCGCCGGATGGACGCTCATGCAATGGCCTTGGTGAAAGCGTGCGAGTTTGATACCGCGCCGAACACGCCGCCCTGCATCTTGATCATTTTGATCGCATGGTCGTGATTGCCCTTGTCGGTCGCGCCGCAGCAATCTTCGAGCAGCAGGCATTCAAAGCCGCGGTCATTGGCTTCGCGCATTGTGGTGTGCACGCAAACATCGGTGGTAATGCCGGTCAGCACCACATTCTCGATGCCGCGCAGCCGCAGCATCAATTCAAGATCGGTGGCGCAGAACGAACCCTTGCCCGGCTTGTCGATGATGGGCTCGTCCTTTGCCGGGGCAAGCTCGGGGATGATGTCCCAGCCCGCCTCGCCGCGCACGAGGATGCGGCCGCATGGTCCAGGATCGCCGATGCCTGCGCCGATGCGGCGCGAGCGCCAGCGCTTGTTCGCCGGCAGGTCGGCGAGATCGGGACGATGGCCTTCGCGGGTGTGGAAGACGTGAAAGCCTTTTTCCCGCATCGTATTGAGCACGCGCTGGATCGGCTCGATCGGCGCGCGTGTGAGCGAAAGATCGTAGCCCATCTTGTCGACATAGCCGCCAA
>CATPCO010000480.1 GCA_955652925.1 uncultured Xanthobacteraceae bacterium
AAAGCCGGGGAAGGGGTGCAGCGCAGCCCCCGAGGTGTCGGCGCTGAATATGATGAAATGCACCTGCACATCGGGGGTCGCGGCGTTCGGCATGGCGCGAAAGAAGCCGCCCGCATAGCCCGCGCCGATGGCGAGCAGGCCCTTTCGGAGGAGTGCATAGCGCATTCCGGCGCCCATGCGCTGGCGCCAGCTGTTGATCACGTCGTTCATGGTGATCGGCAGCGTGCAACGGTATTGCATGCGCACTTGCAGATGATCCTGCAGGTCGGAACCGACGCCTGGCAGATCCGCAAGCACGGGGATGCCGTGGGAGCGCAGGAGCTCCGCGGGACCGAGCCCCGATAGCTGCAGCAGCTGCGGCGAATTGAAGGCGCCCCCGGCGAGGATGATCTCGCCGTCGGCGCGGGCAAGATGGATCGCGCCGTTGCGCTGGTATTCGACACCGACTGCGCGGCGGCCCGCAAAGAGAATGCGCGTGGCCAACGCGTTCGGCATGATGACGAGATTGGGCCGGCGGCGCGCCGGGCGAAGATACCCGACAGCGGTCGAGCAGCGGCGGCCGTTGCGCGCGGTGAGCTGAAAATAGCCGGCGCCCTCCTGCACTGGTCCGTTGAAATCATCGTTGCGCGGAAGGCCCGCCTGCTGCGCCGCTTCGATGAAGGCCTCGCACAGGGGGTGCGGCTCGCAAACATCAGAGACGCAGAGTGGGCCGCCCACGCCGTGCAGCGCGTCCTCGCCGCGTTGCTGGTTTTCCGCGCGGCGGAAATAGGGGAGCACATCCTCGAAGCTCCAGCCGGCGTTGCCGAGCTGGCGCCAATGATCAAAGTCCTGGGGCTGGCCGCGCAGATAAAGCAGCCCGTTGATCGAGCTCGACCCGCCCAGCACCTTTCCGCGCGGCTGGATGATCTGCCGGTTGTTAAGCTCGGGCTCGGGCTCAGACGAATAGAGCCAGTTCACCCTCGCATCGGCGAACAGCTTGCCGTAGCCGAGCGGGATGTGAATCCAGATGTTGCGGTCGTGGCCGCCAGCCTCGAGCAACAAAACGCGATAGCGCCCGGAAGCGGTGAGCCGATTGGCGAGCACGCAGCCGGCGGAGCCGGCCCCGACGATGATGTAGTCGAAGTGGCCGTTTACGGGCATGCAGCCACCTTAATGGAGTGCTTCGATGAAGCAGCTTCCTGGAGCTTCACGTATCGGGACATGGCGCCTGATTCGTGCTATGAAAAGCGAAGGATTCGACCATGAATAAACTCCTGGAACGCATCATCATTGACCCTGAAATCTGTGGTGGCAAGCCCTGCATAAAGGGTACCCGGATCTGGGTTTCGCTGGTGCTTGATTTCCTCGCGGAAGGGATGACCGAGGCTGATCTTCTGGCCGAGTATCCTCAACTGGCCCATGAGGACGTTTTGGCCGCGATCGCCTACGGGGCAGAACTCACACGCGAACGCGTGATCCCCGTTCCGATCGGCCGCGTCGCGTGAAGTTTAAACTGGATGAAAACATCGGACGTCGCGGACTGGAGCTTCTCAGAGCGGTTGGCCATGACGTGCTGACGGTGTGGGATCAACGCCTGCACGGCGGTACCGACGAAACGCTCTTCGAGATTTGCTCCGCCGAAGGACGAGCACTTATCACGCTGGATCGCGATTTTGGTCAGGTCCCGCGGTTTCCACCTGAAAAGAGTGCCGGCATAGTGATTCTCGAGGTAGCCCAACCTACAAGACAAGGTCCGTTGCGGGGTCGATCAGATGCATGTGGTTGAGATTGGCGTAGAGCCGCATGGGCTGTCCGGGTGCACCGGCGGCAGACGGCTCGACGCGCGCGCAGATCTCGGTGCGGTTGATGGTGAAAAACACCATGGTCTCCATTCCCATGGGCTCGACCACGTCCAGGATGGCCGTGAACTCGCAATTGGGGTTGCGGCTCTCGCCGCGCGGTTCTGTGATGTGCTCGGGCCGCAGGCCGAAGATCAAATCTTTGCCGCTCGCGGAGCGATAGCGTTCGGCATGGCCGCCCGGGACGGGGAAGAGTAACTCCTGCGAGAGGCGCAGCATCAAGCCCGCGCCGTTCTGCTCGAGCCGGGCGGGCAGGAAGTTCATGGCGGGCGATCCGATGAACCCAGCGACGAAGCGGGTTTTCGGCCGATGGTAGAGATCGTGCGGCGGGCCCACCTGCTCGATGCGGCCCGCGTTCATCACCACGACGCGGTCGGCGAGTGTCATCGCCTCCACCTGGTCGTGGGTGACGTAGACGGTCGTGGTCTTCACCTGCTGGTGCACGCGCTTGATCTCGGTGCGCATCTGCACCCGCAGCTTGGCATCAAGGTTGCTCAACGGCTCATCGAACAGGAATACCTTGGGATTGCGCACAATGGCGCGACCCATGGCGACCCGCTGGCGCTGCCCGCCGGAGAGCTGCTTCGGCCGGCGTTCCAGGAGTTCCATGATGTCCAGGATCTTGGCAGCCTTCTCGACCCGCGCCCGGATTTCAGGCTTGGGAACGCGCCGCAGCTTGAGGCCGAAGGACATGTTCTCGAACACGGTCATGTGCGGGTAGAGCGCGTAGTTCTGAAACACCATCGCGATGTCGCGATCCTTCGGCGGCACGTCGTTGACCACCTCGCCGCCGATGGCGATGTCGCCCGAGGTGACCTCTTCAAGTCCCGCGATCATGCGCAGCGTGGTGCTCTTGCCGCAGCCCGATGGCCCGACCAGGACCACGAACTCCTTGTCCAGGATCGCAAGATTGATATCGCGGACCGCATCGACCTCGTCGAAGCGCTTGACCACGTTACGCAATGCAACATCAGCCATTGCTCACCCTTTCGT
>CATPCO010000481.1 GCA_955652925.1 uncultured Xanthobacteraceae bacterium
CATGTTGAGCTTCCCAGGATTGGCCTTGGCATATGCGATAAACTGCGGAACAGTTGTTGCCGAAACCGATGGGTTGACCACCATCACGTTCGGCACGGCGACGATCGCTCCAATAGGTGAGATGTCTCGCCGAATGTCGAACCGCTGATTGTGGTCAAGAGCGGCATTGATCGCGAGTGCAGAGTTGGTCATGAGCAGCGTGTAGCCATCGGGCGGCGCACTAACGGCCAGCTCGGTTGCAAGCGTACCACCGGCACCAGGCCGGTTCTCGACAATGAACGGCTGGCCCAACCGGTTCTGCAGCCATTGTGCAAGCAATCGGGCGACGATGTCGGTTGTACTGCCCGCCAAAAACCCTACCGCAATGTGTACTGCTCGAACCGGATAGGCCTGCGCCCTTCCGATGCGCGTCAAAATGAGCAGCCCTGCCGCCCCCGTCAGCTGCAGGAATTTTCGGCGCGCAATTTTCATCCTCTCGTCTCCAATCCAAATGGCGCGTAGCGAATAGGGAGGCGCGGGCACGGCTTACTCGCTATTCGCTATTCGCTATTCGCTATTCGCTACTCCACGCGGTTTCGCTACAATTACGCGGAGTGATTCGCGCCGTGACCGCGACCTGCGCCTTCCGCCGCGACAGGAGCGCTGAGGGCTTTTCCCCACGCGCTTGAAAAGCCGCGGCTGAGGGCATGCGCAGCGCCTGTTTGTGGAAGCTTCGCCACAGGTTTGCCCAGGCATTGGCACGTCTTTTGCTCAACCCAGATCGGTGCGTCCGTCCCCCGCGTGTTGTCAGAGCGTTCTGACCTCAACCATGGAGGCTGGACATGTGGAATATCAGGCGCAGTTTGGGAATTCTTGGTTGCGCGGCATTCAGTTCTGCGATGATCGGCGCCTCGCTCGTGCCCGCAGAGTTGCTCGCCCAGGAGCATCATCATCCCGCTCTCGCCCAGGAGCGTCATCATCCCGCTGCCGACATGGCGCTGCATGAAAAGTTCTATTCAACCTGGTTCATGCCGGATGAGCCGAACAAGTCGTGCTGCAACAAGGCGGATTGCTATCCGACGCAGGTGAAGTTTCACGACGGCCGATGGTGGGCGATGCGGCGGGAGGACGGCAAATACATCCCGATCCCTTGGAAGAAGGTCGAAATCAACCGCAGCAATCCCGACGGACGCAATCATCTCTGCGCGCCGCCGCCGTCGTCCTATCATGCCCCGGACACGGTGTTCTGTTTTGCGCTTGGCGGAGGAACATGATCTTCCTGCGATAACACGTGCTCTGCGACCTCTGCACGCGTGCCGACCCAGATGTCGGCGGCGGAGACGGCCTTTTCGATGATCTTCTCGTAATAGTAGGCGCCGCGGTGGTGACCGAAGATGTGCGCATGGCTGGTCACATCGATGATCCGCGGTTCATCGTCGCGCTCGCGAGCAATTCTGATCACTTCCTCGAACGCCTCGAGCATGGCGCTTGGCGCAGAGCCATATTTCATGGACGGCATGTCGTTGACGTCGTAGGACAGCGGAATGGCGACGATCCGCTTGCCGTCAAACTTTTGTACATAGGGCAGATCGGCATCGAACACGTCCCCATACCAGCGGTAGCCGGCCGCGACGAGCAGCTTGGGTGTGGTCGGCTTGGAGGTAGCGCGCGGACTGAGCCATCCCACTATCTTTTGGCCTGATACCGTCTCCAGCAACTTGGTGCAGCGCTCAATGTTGCGCTGCTCGTCTTGCACGGACAAGAGTGCCGGGATCACATCCATCGCGTAGGAATGGGACAATACCTCGTGGCCCGCTCGCGCCACTGCATGCACCGCCTGCGGCGCACGCTCGGCGATGATCGCGCTCACCATGACGCTCGCCTTGGCACCGTGCCGTTTGAATGCGTCCAGCAGCCGGTAGATGCCGATCGTGACGCCATAGGCTGCCCACGATATAGCCATGGTGTCGAGCACTCCCGGCGGAAGCGGATTGCCCATCGGACTGATGCCCGGCGCCTTGCCGTCCGACCAAGCCTCGAGACAGACGTTGAACACAACCGCTATGCGTTTGCCGGTCGGCCACAGCCGGTTCGGTTGGTTCATTGCCCTCTCCCGGCCTTGGAGTGCTGCCTCAAAACTTCAGCGGCCTTGCCTGCTGTACCTGCGGCAAGGCCCGCACCGCCGCAAGCACGTGGGGAGGCAATTCGCCATCGATCTCGATCAATGAGATGGCGTTGCCCCCCGGCGCTTCGCGACCGACGTGAAACGTGGCAATGTTGATACCCGCCTCGCCCAAGACCGAGGAGAAGCGGCCGATGAATCCGGGTTTGTCGAGATTCGTGATGTAGATCATCGAGGGGCCGAATCCCGCATCCATGCGGATGCCCTTGATATTGACGATCCGCGGCTTGCCGTCGGCAAACACCGTTCCCGACACAAAGCGCGTCTGGCGCTCGGTCACGACTGTGAGCGTAATCAAACTCTCATAGTCGCTCGCAACGGCACGGGTTGTCTCCTCGATGACAATGCCGCGTTGCTGGGCGATGCTGGGCGCCGACACCACGTTGACCTGCTGCAGCATGGGCCGCAGAAGTCCCGCCACAGCGGCTGAGGTGAGCGCCTTGGTGTTCATCCCGGCAACGTGACCTTCGTAGGCAAGATGGACCTGCTTGATTCCGCTCTCGGTCAATTGCCCCGCGAAGGAGCCGAGCTTGTCGGCCAACTCGATGAACGGGCGCAGCCGCGGCGCCTCTTCCGCGCTGATCGAGGGAAAATTGACCGCATTGGCAATGGCGCCGCGCAACAGGTAGTCGGACATCTGCTCGGCGATCTGCAATGCGACGTTCTCCTGCGCCTCGGTCGTCGCTGCGCCCAAATGCGGCGTGCAAACGACATTGGGATGGCCGAACAACACGTTCTCGGTCGCCGGCTCTTCCATAAACACGTCAACCGCAGCCCCGGCAACGTGGCCGCGCTCGAGCGCCGCACGGAGCGCCTGCTCGTCGACCAGCCCGCCACGCGCGCAATTGATGATACGCACTCCTTTTTTCATTGCTGAGATCGCCCTGGCGTCGATGACGTTCTTCGTCTTTTCCGTCAGCGGGGTATGCAGCGTAATAAAGTCGGCACGCCTGATCAGCTCATCCAAATCAACTTTCTCCACGCCCAGATCACGCGCACGCTCAGGAGCAAGGAAAGGATCATAGGCGATCACCTTCATCTTCAGGCCAATAGCCCGATTTGCGACAATCGACCCGACGTTGCCGCAGCCAATGATACCGAGAGTTTTGTTGGTGATTTCGACACCCATGAATCGATTCTTCTCCCACTTGCCCGCCTGAGTGGAAGCATCCGCTTGCGGGATTTGCCGCGCCAGTGCAAGCATCAGCGTGATCGCATGCTCGGCCGTCGTAATTGAATTGCCGAACGGCGTGTTCATCACAATGATGCCTTTGGCGGTCGCGGCCGGAACATCGACATTGTCGACGCCGATACCGGCGCGGCCGATCACCTTGAGACTTTTTGCCTTGTCCAGGATGTCGGCCGTCACCTTTGTGGCAGAACGAATGGCGAGCCCTTCAAAGGCGCCAATCAGCTCCGCAAGCTTTTTCTTGTCAGCGCCGAGCTTGGGCTGAAACTCGACCTCAACGCCGCGATCCTTGAAGATCTGCACAGCCGCCGGCGAGAGCGCATCCGAAATGAGAACCTTGGGAGTCATGTCGTTGTCCTGTCTGCGCGCGTGCGTCAGATTGAGAACACCAGCCTTGCCTTCGATTTGCGTGCCCCCCACCCTTCCCTCCCCCGCAGGCGGGGGAGGGTGGGGGCCTGGTTTTGAGCGTCACGCCGCCTTGAGCAGCGCGTCCTTGCTGTTTGCAAACGCCCAATCGAGCCAAAGCGTCAGCGCCTCGAGATCGGCGCGCTCTACAGTCGAGCCACACCAGATGCGCAACCCGAGGGGCGCATCACGATGCGCATCGATATCATAGGCGACCGCCTCCTTCTCAAGCGCCGCGCCAAGCCCCTTCACGAAAGTCCGCTGCGCATCCGCCGATAATCTCGTGACCGATGGATCCACGACTTTTAGACAAACGGAAGTGTTTGAGCGAATGGTCTCGTCGACGGCAAGAAACTCGACCCAGGACGTGCGCGCCACCCAATCCGCAATGACTTTGGCGTTGGCGTCGGCACGCGCCATGAGCGCCTTCAAGCCGCCGGCCGACCTGGCCCATTCGAGAGCATCGAGATAATCCTCCACGCACAGCAGCGATGGCGTGTTGATGGTTTCTCCTTCGAAAACACCCTGGTTGAGCTTGCCAGCCTTGGTCAGGCGAAAAACCTTGGGCAACGGCCACGGCGGCGTATAGTTTTCCAGCCGCTCGACGGCGCGCGGCGACAGTATCAACATCCCGTGGGCGGCCTCGCCACCGAGCGCCTTTTGCCAGGAGAAGGTGACAACATCGAGCTTGGGCCAATCGAGCGGCTGCGCAAAGCAGGCCGACGTGGCATCGCAGATCGTCAGTCCCTTGCGCTCTGCCGCAATCCAGTCCGCATTGGGAACGCGCACACCGGATGTCGTGCCATTCCACGTAAACACGACGTCGCCCGCCGGGTCGACCTTGCCCAGATCAGGAATTTCACCGTACGGGGCGTTGAGCACGGTCACATCCTTGAGCTTGAGCTCCTTGACGATGTCAGTGAGCCAGCCCTGGCCGAAGGACTCCCAGGCGAGCACCGTCACTGGCCGCCCTCCAAGCAGCGACCACAGCGCCATCTCGACCGCGCCGGTGTCCGACCCCGGTACAATACCGATGCGGTAACTCGCCGGGACTTCGAGCACTTCGCGGGTGAGATCGATCGCGCGTTTGAGCTTGGCCTTGCCCAATTTCGACCGGTGCGAGCGTCCGACCACAGCATGCGCAAGCGCAGACACGCTCCAGGCCGGGCGCTTGGCGCAGGGCCCGGAGGAGAAATGCGGAACGCTTGGCCGTTTAGCGGGTTTCGCGCTCGTCGTCATGCACCCTTCCAGAAAGACCAATTCCGCCGACGAGTTCAGCCCGTTTGTGACGAGCCCGCAACGAGCGAATTCGCCCAACCCCCACCCTGCCCTCCTCCGCTTGCGGGGGAGGGCAGGGTGGGGGCTGACGGACTTAGGCAAGGCAGGAGGAGGCGTCAAGTCGCGAGGACATGACCGAGCGAGGTCAATCCAAACACAAAAGCGAAGCTGATGCTTCAGGGGAATTTGAAACCCACACCCACCCGGCCGGTCTGCACAACGCTGCTGATATGCCAAATTGGCGCAAACCCGATGAACTCATATTCGGCGCGCAAGAAAACGTGCGGCATCACCATGACATCGACGCCGCCGCCAATAGACCAGCCCCAGATGAACGCGCCGTTCTTGACGGCCGATTCTGAGAATGTGAACGGGATACATGGGGGGCTGGCGACCGGATCGCAGGAATTCGGGTCTGGGGGCGGCGTCGGATTTTGTTGTCCAGTCACGGTCGCGGAACGCGTGACGTCTGCGCGCCCAGCCGCCACGCCGATCATGGCGTAGGGCAGGAAATTGCCGGCATCCCAGCCCGCGCGTCCGCGCAAGGTAAGAGTATCAGTGATGCGCATCGAGGCGCCACCAGAGAGGTTGACGTTATAGTTGTTGCCGCCGGCCGAGGTGTTGATGGAGAGTGGCGTCATGGGCGCCACGCTGGAGAAGCTGGTCCGGCTGTAGTTGAGCTCGGCGCCGAGGATCAGGCTTTCCCAGGGACTGTTGTAGCCGATGAAGAACCCCCCGCTCGCGCCCCTCGTGTCTGCCTTACCGAGCACCTGCCAGGTGGAAACCTGCTGTTCCTGCTCCAGCGTGAGCTGGCGCAACTCGTGCGCGACGAGGTCCTGCGTGGTTGTTCTGAAATCGTTGCTGGCCACGCCAGCCCCGATCTGACCGCCGAAATAGAAGCCTCCCCAAGTCGAGCAGCACGCCGGTCCGGGCGCGGGCAGAAAGCTCTGCGAGCCGCGCAAGGTTGGGAGCTCGAATTCCTGCGAGTAGGCGCCGGTGACCGAGGCGATCAGCGAGAAGGCGACGAGCAGGCAGCGCATGCAGGCCTCGTGATTCGAGCATGTCCATCGACGCGCTGCTGATCATGAATGATTAACCTTAATGAGCGGTTAGCTCGGGCGGGACGCTGCACAAACGAAAGCGGCGCGGGAAATTCCCGCGCCGCTTGATCGAGGTGAGCCGGGCTGCTCAGCCCTTGCGCATCACCGGAGGCGGCGGCGCATAGAGCGGCGCTGGAGCCACATCTGGCGTGAGCATGAACCGCACGCCGATCCGAAGCTCCTGCGCGTCGAATTTGGTGAGCGTGTAGAACGCGTTCGGGTTTCCATTGATGTTTCCGCAGCCGAATGCGAAGCAGGCGACGTTCGGCGTGTCGATGTCGCCGAAATTGATATACCGATAGGCGAGCTCGATCTTCACGTTGTTGGTGACGTTGTAGGCCACACCGGCGTGCAACGCCCATGCCCTGGTCCACTTTGAGTTGCTGTTGGCACTATCCGGCACAAATCCGAGCGAGGCGAACCCGAAGGGAAAGCCGCTATCGGTAAAAGCGTCGAACTGGTGACGGGCGGCGCCAATTCCGGCACCGATGAACGGCGTCAGACACCACCACGTACCGAGGTCGAGATAGGCATTCGCCATGACCACCCAGGCGGAATGGTGCGCGTTGTAATGGTCGAAACAGAACTGGTCGGGGCCGAGGCCTGCCGGCGGACAGAAATCCGCGTGGCCGAAATACTGGCCGACGACCTTGAGATCCGCGGTCTTGCGGCGCTCACCGGTGACATCGAACCGGAACCAGTTGTTCCAGGCGTAGCCGATGCCGAAACCGATAAAGTCAGTATCTCCCATGTCGTGCTGAACGATCTGCCAGCTTCGCGGCCAGACAAAGTTCTGATTGAGCTGATGGTGCTCAAAATCGGAAAAGCGCTGGATGCCCAGTCCGACGTCGCCGCGCAGGTACCAGCCGCCGGTTACCACGACCGGAGCCGGAGGGGGAGGCAGAAGAGGCGGAGGCAGGTCGGCGGCAAGGGTCGCCGTGCTCACCAATGCGGCCGCTCCCGCAAGAGCAATGAAGTTCACACGAACCATGACTTCGTCCTTTCGTCCGGCAAGGGCACGACGGCCCCAGGGGGATGAACCAACGGAGTTGACGATGGCAGCAAACTCTTAACGGTGACTTAACCTTACTTTTTAACCCTAATCGTTAGTTCACACGCCGGCGCCCGACCCCGCTCAATGCCGCACATTTCGGCGAAGCAGGCTATTTCCAGGCTATCGCGTGCGCGAGCGCTTCTTTCACCGGCAACTTGTGTCGGACCGCCCACGCGAATCATCCGCGCGGCTCACGGGGCCACGGAGATTGTCAAACCAGTGCCGGCGAGGCCGGCGCCACCTTGCGTACCTTCAAGATCTGCGTCGGCCCGAAAAACGGCAGAGCCGTCAGAAACCAGCGCCGCAAACGATCCGCCACCCCGGTTTCGTAACAGTGCTCGACATACTCAAATCCGTTGCTCGCAAGAAGCGCCAGCAGGGTCTGCGGCGTCCAGGCGTAAACGTGACGGTCCCATTCGATATCGGACAACACCTCCGCGGCGAGCCGTGGTGACCGGCCGCGCCAGCGCCGGATTGCATTGCCCAGCTCGAGCCAGACGAACTTCGTCATGCGCCACAC
>CATPCO010000482.1 GCA_955652925.1 uncultured Xanthobacteraceae bacterium
CCTGTGATGCGCCAGGGCGCAGATCTTGCGACCAAGCAGTTTTGCAGCAAGCGCGGACCTCTTTATCCTGCCCCTGAGCCATGACCATGCGCCCGCAAGGCCGGCCCCCGTATCGCGCCGACCACATCGGAAGCTTGCTGCGTCCGCCAGCCCTGCGGGAAGCTTTCAAGCGCCGCGCTGCCCGGCAGATTGGGGAAGACGAGTTTACGCGTGTTCAGGATGACTGCATCCGCGAGGTCGTGGGTCTGCAGGAATCGCTCGGGCTCCAAGTCGTCACTGACGGGGAGTTCCGGCGCGGCTCGTATTGGGGCCGGTTTGCGCAACGCACGGCTGGTCTCGAAATTCGGCCAGCGCTGTTAAGATTCCACGACGACCACGGCAATGAAACCGATTTCACCGCTCCCTACGCGTGCGCGCCGATCAAACGCAGTCATCCCCTTGCGCTCGACGAATTCGAGTTTCTGCGCCGAGTGGCCCGCGTCAGCTCGAAGATCACACTGCCCGCGCCTTCGACCATGCATTTCTTCCGCTTTTCCGATTTTGCCGGCCGCAATGTTTATGACAATACCGAAGCTTTCTTCGATGACCTTACAGCAATCTATCGGGAGGAAATCGCCGATCTTGCCCGCGCCGGCTGCCGCTATATCCAGCTCGACGAGGTCGCCGTCGCGCTCTTGTGTGATCCCGCGATCAGAGCCAAGGTGGAGGCCGCCGGCGGTGATCCCGATGCGCTGGTCGATCAGTACATTGATGGGCTCAATGGTGCGCTGGCCGGTTGTCCCGCGCAAGTGGCGGTCGGCGTGCATATGTGCCGCGGCAATTTCCGCGGAAGGTATCTTGCGGACGGGGGCTATGACGCTGTTGCGGAGCGCTTTTTTGCGCGCACGAATGCCAATCATTTCCTGCTTGAATACGACACGCCGCGCGCGGGAGATTTCGCTCCGCTTCGCTTCGTGCCGGTTGGCAAGGGCGTGGTGCTCGGATTGATCAGCAGCAAGCGCCCGCAACTCGAACGCCTGGATGACTTGCGCCGCCGGACCGACGAAGCAGCAAGCCACATCGCGCTCGATCGATTGGCGATCAGCCCGCAATGCGGCTTTGCCAGCACTGCCGCGGGCAATCCGCTGAGCGAGGCCGACGAGCGCGCAAAGCTTGCGCTGGTTGTTGCCGCTGCCCGTTCGATTTGGGGCGAGTGATGGCGCAAGCGCGTAAGAAACGCATCCTGTGCATCGAGGATGACCGCGAGACCGCGGCGCTGATTGAGGAAGACCTGCTTGAGCGGGGCTATGAAGTGATTCTGGCAAGCGACGGACGCGAAGGCTTCGCCGCCATCCTCAAGCACATGCCCGATCTCGTGCTCTCCGACATCAGCATGCCGGTTATGTCCGGTTTCGAGGTTCTGGAACGATTAACAGCGCTCGCGCCGCGTTTTCGCAACATGCCGTTTGTGTTCCTGACTGCATTGTCCGACCGGGAGAACGAGCTCAAAGGACGGCATCTCGGGGCCGACGATTATGTCACCAAGCCGATCGATTTCGACGTTCTGGCCACCATCATCACGGCGCGGCTCGCAGGCATTGCCCGCATGGAGCTCTGGCCCAGGCGGATCGCGCTCAACGACCGCGAGGTGGAGACGTTGACCTGGGTGGCCCGCGGCAAGACATCGGCGGAAATTGCGCGCATCCTGGGGCTCTCGAAACGTACCGTCGATTTTCACATCGACAATGCGCGCGACAAACTTGGCGCCGCCACCCGTAGTGAGGCTGTGATCAAGGCGGCGGACGGCGGATTGATCGAGCCGTGAGCTCACCACACCGCGATTGCGCAGGCCAGCGCGAGCGGCGCGAGAGCAAGGCCGAAATAGACCCAGGTCCGATAGCCCTCGGGATCCTTGGGAAGCATGAACAGATGCGCCAGGATCCAGATGCCGGCGATGAGACCGAGGATGACCCTGATGAGGTCCCCGGGCGTGTCGAAAACGGACCAGATGGTCTCGCTCTGGGGCGCCGCCACCCGGATCGTGAGCACGAGCAGCGCGCCCACGAAAATCGAGCGTAGAACAATACCAGCTATGCGCAATCCCGGCGGTATTGGATTGCCCGGTAGCGTGGCGTCAGGGGCCGCCTCCGGTTTTGCCGTCATCCATTCTTTCGCTTCCTCTTAAGCGGGAATGCCGCGAAGCTCATCCGGCGATTCGTAATG
The DNA here is from genome assembly GCA_955652925.1 of uncultured Xanthobacteraceae bacterium. Classification (GTDB taxonomy): domain Bacteria; phylum Pseudomonadota; class Alphaproteobacteria; order Rhizobiales; family Xanthobacteraceae; genus VAZQ01. The sequence goes on from CATPCO010000482.1 coordinate 2,203, forward strand.
TAAGCTTGTCCCTCGATAATTGAAAGAAGGTTCCTTTTGCGTTGGCAATTCGACTCAGTGGCGGGGTCGGATGGCCGAGCCATTGATGCTGGTGCCGGTGTTCTTTGCCGTCCCGCCCACCGTTCCCGGACCGGAGCCCGTGCGGGCGATCCCTGTCCCGTTAATCACGGCATGATTGGGCACGCTAGCCCCCGTCGGAGCCGGGCGCTTGGGCTGCTGCGCGATACTGCTGCTCGCCGCGCAAGCGCAGAGGGCAAGAACCAGGACGAAAGTGAGATGTTTCAACCGTCCCTCCAAGGCTAGCGAATAGCGAGTAGGTAGTAAGGGGGCGGTGCTGTCGTCTACTATTCGCTATTCGCCATTCGCAGATCTATGTCTTCACGCCGGTTCTTCCAGTGGCAAGGCCGGGGCCTCGCCGCTGCCGCGGCGGATCACTATGGTTTGCAGCGCCGGCACCAGCACGAGAAGAATGATCGGCCCGATGAAC
>CATPCO010000483.1 GCA_955652925.1 uncultured Xanthobacteraceae bacterium
CGGTGAGCCCATGACAACACGGCAGTATGCGCGGCTCACCGCAGAATGGTTTGCGGGCATCGGATTGGACCCGCACGTTTTCGGCACCCACTCGCTGCGCCGCACGAAGGCAACCTTGATCTACCGCCGCACCGGCAACCTGCGCGCGGTTCAGCTATTGCTGGGTCATACGAAGTTGGAAAGTACGGTCCGGTATCTCGGCATCGAAGTCGATGACGCGCTCGCCATCGCCGAGCAGGTGGAAGTCTGAAATGCCCGGGCAGAGCAGACATGCTCTGCCCGGTTGCTATCGGCGCTCAGTGCCAAGACCGGCCGTGAGCAGATGCAGCAACATGCATTTGTAAAAGCTAGACCTTACTCGATCACCTAGTCGGCAAGAGCGAGCAGCTTATCCGGCACAGTAAGGCCTAGCGCCTTTGCAGTCTTGACGTTGATGACAAGCTCAAACTGGGTCGGCTGCTCGACCGGGATATCAGCCGGTTTTGCCCCGCGCAGACTCTTGTCGACGAATTCGGCAGCCCGCCGGAACAGCCCCGGGAAACTCGGTCCGTAGGACATCAGACCACCCTTTTCGGCCATTGCTCGCTGATTGAACATCGTCGGAAGTTTTCCGCTCACAGCCAAAGCATTTTATGTCGAACTACTGACTCGTCAGAAGCGTATTCAGGAGCGCATCGCCACTGACATAGAGGGCATCGGCGCCGCCTTTAATGTCACCGAAGGCAGGCGCAATGTCCTCAGCCCGCCGGATTTCGACGGTTGCGACTTCGAAGCCGAGTGTGCGGGCCGCTGCCTCGATGTCGCGCATCTCCTGCACACTGCCCGAATTGTTGGGATTGGCCATGATCGCCAACTGCCGAAGACCGGGGACGACCTCACGCAAGAGCGCCAATCGCTTCTCAGCCGTATCGGTTTGTTGGAGCGACAGGCCGGTGACATTGCCGCCAGGGCGCGCCAGACTTGCGACGAGACCCTCGCCGAGTGGGTCGTTCGCGGTTGCAAAGACGATGGGGATATCCGATGTCGCCCTTTTGGCTGCGGCGACTGCGACGTTTCCGTGCGTGACAATCATGTCCACCTTGCGTTGGGCAAACACGGCCGCGATTTCGCTGATGCGGTCGGCGCGTCCCTCAGCCCAGCGATATTCGATGACCACGGTCTGGCCGTCGCGCCAGCCGAGTTCGCGGAGTCGCTGCACGAATGCCGCAACCAAAGGCCCGGTCGCCGAGGGCGTGGAAGGGCCAAGGAAACCGATTCTCGGCAAGTTGCCCGCTTGTTGCGCGCGCGCCGGGAGCGGCCACGTCGCCGCGCCTCCGAGCAGCGTGATGAATTCTCGCCGCTGCATGGGCTGCCCTTAGTCCAAGATTCGCACTCTACCATATCGTTGCATAGTGCATCACAGCAAAATCGCTCCCTCGATGACAGGTTTGGGTCAAGAGCTGAAGTTACCGCACGGCAACAGCAAGGGCTGCTTCATCAATCCCGATGGTTCACTCCCCTTACCGAGCCTTGCGGAAAGGGCGCGGTCACCTCCACCCGCCGCCGCCGTTCACGTAGACCGTGTCCGCGGTCATGAAATTGCAGGCGTCCGAGCACATGAACAGGACCAGCTCCCCGATTTCCTCCGGTTCTCCGAAGCGCTTCATCGGCACGTCCTCGAGAAATCGCTGCATCAGCTCCGGCGAGGTCGCCGCCGCGGCCTGAAACGGCGTGCGGATTGGCCCCGGCGAAATGGAAAGACAGCGAATGCCGGCATCGGCGAACTCGCGCGCCACCCCGAGCGTCATTGCAACGACCGCGCCTTTGGCGGCAGCGTAATGCACGGAAGAGCCGGGCCCGCCGCGCCGGTGTGCCATGCTGGCCATGTTCACGATCACGCCGCGGCCGTTCTGCAGCATGTGCGGCAGAATGGCCTGCATGCAATAGAACGTGCCCTTGACGTTGAGCGCAAACGTGTCGTCGAAAAGATCGTCGTCGATATCGAGAAATTTGGAGCGCCGCAGCGCCGCGCCCGCGGAGTTGAACGCAAACTCGATCGTCCCGAACGTTCCGATCGCGCGCCTGACCATCTCGTTGACCTGCGCGCGCGAGGTCACATCCGTGCGCACCGCAAACGCCTTTCCGGCGTGAGCGTTCACGATATCGGCTGTTTTCTTCGCGCCGTTCTCGTTGAGGTCGGCGCATACGACATTTGCACCTTCACGCGCAAAGATGAGCGCCGCGGCCTTGCCGATGCCGCTCGCCGCCCCGGTTATGATGACGCTCTTGCCGACGAAATAATCCGGTGTCTTGGGCATGATTCCTCCTGCTCTTTCCGCTTCATGCGAGCCACTGGGCCGTGGGTTGGGGTCGAGTCGTTCACGCGACCCGGTATCGGCGCGCTCGGTGGAGCGCCGCAGAGTTGCGGGCTCATTCTATTCACCACACTTTTTTGTGAAGAAGAACATTGGTCCGGTCAAATCTCGTCAAGCTGAGGAATGGTCCGTCTGTCCACGGGCAGCGCAGCCTTGCGTCCGTCGACCCGATTGCTTCGAGCCGCCGCAATACCTACCTAAGGCGCAGAAGCATGGGGCATCCATCATGGCATTGTTGCAGCGACTCGGGCTGGGCAGACATCGAGTGAAGCAAGCGCTGCTGGAAGAGCGCGTCAACGCCTTGCAGACGGCGCTGAACCGCTGCAAGGGAGTGGCCACGCGCTGGCGGCGCACGCAGTGGGGGCTCGTCACCGGCGTCGGCATCGCCATGCTGGCGGTGGGTTATGTCGCCGGTCTCTACAGCCAGCCGGTCAAGCCGACGATCACCGGAGTTGCGGCCCAGCCGTTCGCCTCCGCTCGCCCGAATGATCCGGAGGCGGCCTATAGCGCATATCAGAAGGCCGATTACGAAACCGCGCTGCGGCTTCTGCGTCCGCTGGCCGAGCAGCGTGATCCTCGCGCCCAGACCACTCTCGGCGTCATGTACGACGAAGGCCACGGCGTGCCGCAGGATGATGCGCAAGCGTTGAAATGGTACCGCCTCGCCGCCGAGCAGGGCTACGCGCAGGCCCAGTTCAACCTCGGTGTGATGTATGCGAGGGGCGAGGCCGACAATGGCCACCAGGACAATGTCAGCGCGCATATGTGGTTCAATCTGGCGGCGTCTCGATTTCCCGCTTCCGAGCCGATGGCGCGCAGCGCCGCGATCAAAAGCCGCGACGCAGTGGCGAGCAGAATGACGCCGGAAGAGATTGCGCATTCCCAGCAGCTCGCCCGCGACTGGAAACCGCAGCAACGGCAGGAGTCCGAAGCACAATGAGCGATCAAAAAGTGCCGAAAGCGCAAGCTCCTGACGCTTGAAAGAGTTTGTGAAATATTCCTCGTGAAAACGTGATTCGATTTTAGGAAACGTTGGTGATATAAAAAGCCCTATCCTTTAGGATTGCGTCAAAGCCCAGCCGGGACACCGCGCCGGGCTTTTTGCACTCAACATGAACGGCTCACTCGCTCCCCTTCTCCTGTTCTCGTCCTGTTATTCTCCTGCTTTCGTCCTGTTATTTTTCTCGCGAGTGCGCATTCTACGGCCTCTCCCGGCACGCTGGTCCTGTATTTCCCTGTAATAACAGGGCTGCCCGGCACGATCATCGCGTGGCCACAATGAAGAAGCGCGGGAATCTCAGCAGCACCTGCCCGTCGAAGCGCGGCTTGTAGTGTTCTGCAATGCGAGCAGTGTAGGCAGCGACAAAATCGTCACGCAGCCCCGCCTCGAGAGCCGACAAGAATGGACGCAAGGCCGAGCCCTTGAACCATTCGACAACGCCTTGCGGGCCGGCCATCACATGGTTGTAGACTGTGTGCCACATCTCGATACGCCAGCACAACGGTTTGAGCAGATCGTAGTAGGCTTCAGGCGCCGGCAAATCATTGCGCGCCGCGGCGCTCAGGCCCGGCTTGCCGGCCCACGACCCCTTCTCCGCCACCTCCTGCATGAGGACGAGGGCAGGTTCACTGGTGTTGTCAGGCATCTGCACGGCGAGAACCCCGCCCGCCGGTAACGCCTGCAGCAATCGCCGCAGCACCGCGGGATGATCGGGCATCCATTGGAACACGGCATTGCCGAACAACAGGTCAACGGAATCTCTCGGCATCCAGGTTGCGAGATCCGCCTCGATGAAAGTGCATGCCGGCAGCCGCTCGCGCGCCTGTCGCAGCATTTCAGGCGAATTATCGACGCCGATGACTTCGGCCTGCGCGAACCGTGCGACAATTAGCTCGGTCGAATTGCCGGGTCCGCAGCCGAGATCGACGGCTCGCCGCGCCGCTGCGAGCGGCACCTGCGCGAGCAGATCACGCGAGGGCCGCGTGCGCTCGTCTTCGAACCGCAGATATTGGCGCGCGTTCCAGTCGCTCACGAGATTATTTTCTCGGCGAAAAGTCCTGATTGCTGAAATTCGACTGCGCCGGCCGGCGGATCGCAATGTAGGGGCGATTGGCCGCCTGATGGCAGGAATTGCAGGCCTCGGTGAGCTTGTCGAAGGAAGTCGAAAACTTGCTGAAATCGTGTGTCGCGATCGAGCCTTCCAGATCGGTGATGGTCCCGGTCATGATGGCATCGATCATCTCGCCCACGGGAATATTCTGATAGCGCGGCAGAAGGTCCTGAACGTCGGCGAACACTTCCTTCAGCTCGCCCAGCTGGTAGGTCGCGAGATCCCAGTTGCGCGCCTCCCCTGCCAGCCACAGCTTGGCATGGTCGACCTCGATTCTCCCCATGAACTCGCCCAGTCCGGGGAAATAGCTTTTCGGAAGCTCGGGGGCCGCCGGCGCGGGAGAACTCGATTGCGCGTGGCCCTGACCCGCGGAGCTTAGCGCCAATGCGAATGTAAGCAGAACTGCAAACCGCTGCATTAAAATGCCTCCTTGCCACAGACGCATTTTTACTCTCCCCTTCCGGCAAGTGCACGCCCCAAAAGACGCAAGCGGGAGGGACAAATGATCCGCGCGATTGTGCTCTTTAGCATCTGGTTCGCAGCTTCGCTTTCCGGCGCGTCGGCGGCCGACAAGTTGAAGGTTGCGATCGGCCAGCGCGAGATATGGCACGGCTCGCCCGCCTCGCTTGGTCCGCGCGCCGGCATCTTCCAGAGGCACGGACTGGAGCTCGAGATCCTCTATACCGAGGGCGCCGGGCAAACCATGCAGCCGGTGATCTCAGGCAACATCGATATCGGGGTCTCGATCGGCACGTACGGCGCATTTGGCGCCTACGCCAAAGGCGCACCGATCCGCATCATCGGCGCCGAATCGACCGGCGAGGATGCGTACTGGTATGTGCGCACGGATTCGCCGGTGAAATCCATGGCCGACATGGACGGCCGCACGATCTCGTTTTCCACGGTGGGTGCATCCACCCATTCGCACGTGCTGGGTCTTATCGACAAATACAAGGTCAATGCCAAGCCGGTGGCGACCGGCGGGTTTCCGGCGACATTCACCCAGGTCATGTCGGGGCTGATCGATGCCGGCTGGTCGGCTCCGCCCTATGCGATGGAGGCGCTGCGCAAGGGAGAGATCCGTATCATTGTGCGCGCCGCCGAGCTTGCGTTGGTGAAGGATCATACGATCCGCGTGCTCATTGCCAACAAGAACAGCCTGGACAGCAAGCCCGACGTGTTCTCCCGGTTCATGCGTGCCTATCGCGAGACGGTCGACTGGATGTATTCGGGAGATGAGGCGCTGAAAGTGTATTCCGAGTTCGCCGGCGTTTCGATCGAAGATGCGCGGCGCATTCGCGCGGAGTTCGATCCCAAGGAGATGGTGATTCCGGACCGTGTGCTCGGATTGGCGGACCTTGTTCCCGACGCGGTGAGATTCAAGTTCATCGCCCAGCCGCTGACGCAGGCTCAGCTCAACGAACTGGTCCAGATTCCGCAGTAGTTGTTGTGCTACGTATTCGTCAGCTCTCTCATCAGCGCTTTTGCTGAAACTAGACCGCGCGTTTCAAAGCCTTCCGTGAAGAAGCTGTAAATTTCACCGAGCAACTGATGCGCCTCCTGGGACTTGCCCTGCGCGCGCCATAATCGCGCAAGGCTCATGGCGGCACGCAGCTCCAGGGATTTCTCTGCGCGAACCCGAGAAAGATCGAGCGCAGTACGCAGGCGCTCCTCGGCGGCCGCTGCGGAGCGCTCTGCATCGATCAGCATCAGCTCGCCTTCGAGGCGGTACACTTCTGGGGCGTAGAAGGCGTTACGGTGCGTCACCTCCACTGTCGCAAGTGCTCTCAAACCTTCGGCGGGATGATGGCAATCGAGGCAGAGCTCCGCGAACATGCAGAGCGCCGAGACTTGCCTCCAGGCGGAATGCGGCTGTTGCACCAATTCCTGGTAAGTCTCGGCGAGCGCGGCAGCGTCAAGGCGCTCGGCTTTGCGCCTCTGGGAGATGATAATCCGGAGCTCGGACCAACCCTTGAATCCATGGAAATCAGCCAGCGAGGCAAGCCGCTCCACCGTTTCCGCCGCTGCTCCCCCCTCGCCGCGCTGATATTCGACCCAGACCGCCCTATCCAGCGTGTGAACGATCGTCAGCGGATGATCAAGTTGCTGTGCGAGAGCGATAGCATCGCGAACTCCGGCAAGCGCCTGGTCAGGATAGCCGAGCAGCCAGCGGTTCATGGCCGCGTGGTACCGGCAGCAGGCTCCAGCGTCGTGACCGGCATACAAATAAATATTTGATGCGTGCTCCTCGCGATTGTAGAGGGCGATTCCCCGCTCGGCATGAGTGAGGGCAGCCGCGGGCTGTCCCATGGCGTTAAGCGTCGCCCACATGGAATGATGCGCCTCCAGCAGCCGATTCGAATCGTCCTCGCCTTGCGCGGCGCTCAGCAGTCGCCGCGCGCCGTCGATGGCATCGCGGTATTCGCCGCGTGTAAAGGCAACGAACCAGAGCCCCCACACCACGGGGAACCGACATGAGACGTCCCCCGTGCGTTCAACCAGCACAAGGGCGCGGTCATAGGAGCTGCGCACCTCCTCGGCGGTCGGGCCGTGCACCGCAATGAGGGCGGGCCCGAGCGCCATGCGCACGTCGAGCATGTCTGAGAGTGTCTGCGCGCTCTCCGGCATTTCGGCCAGCAGGCCGAGTGCCGTTTCGAACAATGCGATCGCCTCCCGATTGGCCGAGCGCGCCACCGCCTTTTCTCCGGCCTGACGCAGGTAGCGCACGGCTTTGGTGCCGAGCTTGGTGCGGGCCGCGTGGTGCGCAAGCACTTCGACGTGCTCGTCGAGCCGATCGGCATGCAGGCGCTCGATCGCCTCCACCAGCGCGGCGTGCAGCGCCCGGCGGCGATCTTCCAGCAGACTGGCGTAGGTGACATCATGCGTGAGCGCGTGCTTGAAAGTGTATTCCAGGTCGGGAAAGAGCCGTGCCTCGTATAGGAACTCGGCGGTCTGAAGCTCCGAGAGCGCATGGCGAAGATCGTCGCCCCTGATTTCGGCGATTGCCTCGAGCAACACGAAGGGCACGTCCTTGCCGATGATGGATGCCGCCTGCAGCAGGCGCTTGAGCTCGGGCCGCAGCCGGTCGATGCGGGTGGCGAGGATCACCTGTACCGTGACCGGCACCTGGATGGTCTCCACTGCTCTCGCCAGCTGATGGTTGCCGGCTTCGCCGACCAACGCGCCGGATTCCACGAGAGTGCGTACACTCTCTTCGAGGAAGAGCGGATTGCCCTCGGTCTTCTCGATCAACAATGGCTTGAGCGGCTGGACCGAAGGGTCGTTGCCCAACAGCGTCTGCAGAAACTCGTCCGCGCTCTCGGGCGGCAACGGATCGATCCGCAGCTGCCGATAGTAGGTCTTCGCACTCCATTCGTGCCGGTACTCGGGCCGGTAGTTCACGGCAAGAAGCACCGGCGCCGTTGGCAGGCTTGCGACGAGGCTGTCGAGAACCGCCTGGGTTTCCGTATCGATCCAGTGCAGATCCTCGAACACCAGCAGGAGCGGTTGCACTCGGCTCTCGCGCAGGAACAGGCGCTTTACGCCATCGATCGCGCGTTGCCGGCGCTGCGCCGGTTCAAGTGAGAGAAATGGGTCGTTGGGTTCGAGCGCGTCCAACAGCCAGCTGACGGCGGGCACGGCGTCTTCCAGCGCGCGATCGAGCGCCAGCAATGTGCCGATCGTTTTGGCGCGTACGCTGCGCGCGTCATCGCGATCCGCAATGCGCAGGCAGGCGCGCAGGAGATCGGAGAGCGGCAGAAACGGCGTCGCCTTGCCGTAGGAAACCGAGCTTGCTTCGAGCACCAGCCAGCCGTGGCTATGATGGGAGTGGATGAATTCATGCACCAGCCGGGATTTGCCGACGCCGGGCTCGCCCACCACGGCAATGATCTGGCCACGGCCGCGGCGGGCGTGCTCGGCGGCCTGGCGCATCTGATCGAACTCGACGTCGCGTCCGACGAAACGGGTAAAGCCGCGGGCGCGCGCCGCCTGCAAGCGCGTGCGCACCGCCGCGGCACCAGTGAGCTCGAACACTTCGCGCGGCTCGGCGATGCCCTTGATAGGGATCGCGCCGAGCGGTTTGACCTGCACAAATCCCTCGGTCAGCCGCACCGTCTCCGCCGTAATACGGGTGGTGCCGGGAGGCGCGAGCTGCTCCATGCGTGCGGCAAGGTGTGTAGTCTGCCCCACCGCCGAATAGTCCATGCGCAGGTCACTGCCGATCGAGCGCACCACTACCTCGCCGGAATTGATCCCGACCCGGATCGCAATCTCGACCCCGTGATTGCGACGCGCCTCCTCGGTGTAGCGGCGGATCAGATCCTGCATGTGCAGTGCCGCGTAGCAGGCGCGCACGGCATGGTCCTCATGGGCGAGCGGCGCGCCAAACAGCGCCATGATTCCGTCACCCATCACCTGGTTCACCGTACCCTCATACCGGTGCACCGACTCCATCATGTGCGCGAGCACGGGGTCGATAATGTTGCGCGCTTCCTCCGGATCGCGATCAGCCAGGAGCTCGAGCGAACCCTTTAGGTCGGCGAAGAGCACGGTGACGTGCTTGCGCTCGCCTTCGAGTGCAGCCTTCGAGGTCAGGATGCGGTCAGCAAGGTGTTTCGGAGTATAGCTTTGCGGATCGCGGAAAGGCGCCGGCTGTCCGGCCGCCGCGGCCGCAAGTGCGTTGCCGCATTCGCCGCAGAACTTCTGGCCGGGTGGATTGCTCGCTCCGCACGCAGCGCACACGAGCGCAAGGCGTGCTCCGCATTCCCCGCAGAATTTCTGGCTGGCGGGGTTGTCGTGACCACACCCCGGACAGATCATGTCTGCAAGGCTAAAACGCTGAGACGCTTCCGGTCAAGCTTGAGCGCGGCTGGGTAGTCAAAATTAGGACACTACCCGCGGCTGGCAGGCGGCAGCGGCCCGCTCGGGTTGCGCATGAAGCTCCTCACGCAACCCGTACGTCGACGTGATCGGCGATGCGCATTCTCACATTGAGCGGGCGGAAGCGGCCGAAGGACCAGATCACGGCATGCCGCACGCCGGAGAGCCACAACGGCCAATTCGACGTCAGCGCGTCATACCGCAGTCCCCATTTCTGGGTCTCGTCGATGACGTGGCGTATCCTTCGCTCCCAGGCACTGAGCGCGGACGGCACATCGTTCGCACGCGACAATTCCTCGTTCAGCACGTAGGCGTTCATGAGCGTGCAGCCGGCGCCTTGGCCGAGTGTGGGCGGCATGCTGTGAGCCGCGTCACCGACCAGCGCCGCGCGTCCTTTCGACCACCGGCTGCAACGGACATATGTATAGGGATAACGCGTCGCTCCGGTGGCCTCGCGCAGCTTCTCGAGGACCGGATGAAGCATCGGAAATGAACGGCCCCAGCTTTCAATGTCTGTCGGCAATGCGACCCCTGCCCTATCCGATTGCGGGCAACTCATGTACACGTTCGTCAGGTCTGGCGTTGTGGGTGCGAGCCCGATGCGACGGCGCCCGGACCACCATTCGCGGGTGATATCCTCAGCCTCGAAATCGGTGCGCTCCACGAGCATGCGGGTGGCACCGTTCGCGAGCTCCCTGGCAATGACTGTCAGCCCCAGCTGATCGCGAAAATCCGAATTGAAGCCGCTCGCAACCACGATCAGGTCTGCCGCGCGAACTTCACCGGTCCCGAGAACCACGAGCCCCTTGGGATCGACCCGCGCAACCGCCGCATCGGTGACGACGCTCGCACCGGCGCTGCGCGCCGCCTCCGCCAATCCCAGGACGACATCGGAACGCGGCACATTGAACGCGCGGGTGCTGCCGGCGAGAACCCGGCGTTGGAGCAGCCGGTCCTTGTGATCACGGATTTCAGCGCGCCGCAGGCATACCGCGCGTTTGAGCACGATATCGGCGATGCCGACGTGCTCCAGCAGCGTAACGGCATTGTTCTTCATATAGAGGCCGGCGCCGATCTCGCGGATCTGGGAGTGCCGCTCGTTGATCCGAACTCGCCAGCCTTGTTTTGCCAGCATATAGCCGGTGAAGAGTCCGCCAATCCCGCCGCCGACAATCTCCGCAGAGCCTCGCATGGGTCAGATTTCCAGCATTTTTTAGATCAAATGCTGAGGCCTCCTTTGATCGCGGCGTCAAGCTGCCGCAGGCTCTGGAATCCGTGCAGTATTGTGATACCATAGCTGCGGCCAGCCCCGTATCCCAAAGGCGCAACCCTGCTCATGCTCCGGAGACGGGCGATAGGAAAGTTGAACCGGCGAAATTTTCTCGGTGCGCTTTGTGCAGCGTCGTTTTCGCCGCGAACAGCGACAGCACAGCAGCGCGCATTTCCGGTCATCGGCTATCTCAGCAGTGGTTCGCCGCGGGCTTTTTCGAAATTCCTCAAGGCGTTCCAGCAGGGCTTGACGGAGGCCGGGTTCGTGGATGGACGAAATCTGGCAATGGAATACCGTTGGGCAGAAGGTCATCTGGACGAACTCGATACGCTCGCGGCCGAGCTCGCCGTTGACCGGGTGGCGGTCATCGCCGCGACGGGCGGTCTGCGGTCGGTACAGGCCGCAAAGAAGGCGACCACCACAATACCGATCGTGGCCGTGCTCGGATTCGACCCGGTCCAACTCGGACTCGTGGAGAGCTTCAACAAGCCCGGCGGAAATATCACCGGCACGTCCATTATCGCGAATGAGCTGGGACCCAAACGGCTAAGCCTGCTCTATGATCTCAATCCCCGCATTCAGAAGGTTGCCCTGCTTGTGAATCCCGCGTCCTTGAACGTCGACATGGAAATCCAAAGCGTGAGCGCCGCAGCCAGCAATACCGGGAGGCCGTTTGTTGCTCTGAAAGCCGCCTCTTCGTCTGAAATAGACGCCGCGTTTGCAGCGGCCGCCGATCAAGGCGTGCAGGGAATCATTCTCAACCCTGATCCGTTCTTCACAACTGTGCGCAACCGGCTGATAGCGCTCGCGGCCAGTCATAAAATACCCGTCGTGTATTCCTTCCGCGAATTTGTCGATGACGGCGGACTGATGAGCTATGGTCCGAGCCTCGCATTGGCATATCGCGTGGCCGGCATCTACGCGGGCCGGATTCTTACCGGCATCAAACCGGGCGATCTGCCAATCGAAATTCCCACAAAATTCGAGCTTGTGATCAATCTCAAAACAGCCAAAGCGATGGACTTGAACATTACGCCAGGGCTGCTCGCGATTGCCGACGATACGATCGAGTGAGCGCGCGTGCGCCGCTGTTTAGGCCGCTACCCACCTGGAGCCGTTCCAGGTCGCAGTGCCGACGTTCAACTTCTTCTTCTCCTTCTTGAGCGCATCAAGCACCCTCGCGGCCTTGATGCCCAACTGGTAATACGCGCTCTTTTTGTATGTCGGATCATTGGTAGCAAGATGGGGTGTATGATCCGACTTGATGCTTTTCGTGCTGGGCGCCGGATCGTGGTCCAGATATTCGTGGAAGGGATAACACACCCAGCCTGAGAAGTTGCCGCCATTCGGGTCCCGCAGCCCGGTGTCGAACTCTGGCCCCACTGAGCGGAGGTAAGGATCACAGCTTACAACGATTCCAGCAGGCTGCGGACCAGACCTGATTTTTTGGAAAAGCGCCGAAAGTTGTTTCTCGTTTTCGCTTTCGACCC
>CATPCO010000484.1 GCA_955652925.1 uncultured Xanthobacteraceae bacterium
ATCCATAACCAGGATTGGGGTTATGGATCCCGGCTTCGGGCCCTTTAACTTGCGCCGCGGGATGACAGGATACCTCCTAATCGAGTTTCAGTCCGATGTCTGTGATCACGCGCGACCACCGTTGCGCTTCCTTGCGGATGAAACCGGCGAATTCTTCCGGTGTGCTGGTCACAGGATAGCTGCCGGTCTGCTCCGATTGCTGCCTCAACAGGGGATCCGCAAAGATCTTCGCGATTTCCACGGCAATCTTGTCGATGATCGGTTTGGGCGTGCCGCTCGGGGCAACGAGACCGAGCCAGACCGAGATGTTGTCGACAGCCGCAATGCCCGCGGCGTCCGCCAGCGGTGGAATCCCCGCCATGGACGGCGGGGCATCGCGATCGAGCCTCGCCAATGCGCGCACCATGCCGCTCGCGATAACTGGCGCAACGATCGGATAGGCGGCGTAGATCAGCTCTACGCTTCCGGTCAAAAGGCCATTGAGCGTGTCGGGCGTGCCCTTGAAGGGCACATACACGATGTCGAGGCCTGCTGCGCGATGGAAGAGATGGCCCATGAGGCGCGCCGTGATTGTGCCTCCGCCATAATTGAGCTCACCAGGATGCGCTCTGGCTCTGGCGATGAGATCTCCTACCGTAGCAACGCCGCTTGCGGCCGACACCGCCAGGACCGAAACGGTCTTTGCCGTAAGCGAAATGGGTGCAAAATCATTGAACGGGTCGTAGGGCAGGCTTTTGTAAAGGTACTGGTTCATCACCAGCGTGGAATCGATGACCATGAACAGCGTGTAACCGTCGGGCGGCGCTTTCGCGGCGGCTTGCGCGCCGATGATGGTATTGGCACCGGGGCGATTTTCGATCAGTACGGGCTGTTTCCAGTCTTCGCTCATTCTGTGGCCGATCAGGCGCGCGACAATGTCGCTCGGCCCGCCGGCGGGAAATGGCACGATAATGCGAATGGGCTTGGTGGGATAACTCTCCTCCTGGGCGCACGCGCAGATCGATGCCCAGATCAAGAGCACCGCAGCGAGGGCGAGTTGCGCGGCCGCCTTCATTGCCTTCACCGTGAACTGATCGCTTGCATCAGGGATTCTCATCGACGGCCTCGTGCTTGGCAACCGCTTATAATCTCGCCGCCGGTAGGGGCGGGTTTCAAACCCGCCCCTACATTGCGTGGGCCGCGTCGTGTTAAGCTCGCACAAACGAAGTAGCCCGCGTTGAGCGGGACGCGAAACGCGGGGCTTCCCCGGATTTCGCTTCGCTCAATCCGGGCTACTGGAAGCCGAGGAGGTTCCGTGCTCGCGCCCGCTCCCTCTCGTCACGATCGCATGTCCATGCACAACGCGAACAAGCTCAAGATCGGCTTGTTCGGCGCGAACTGCTCATCCGGCCGCGCCGTGACGTTGGTCAAGGAGCGCTGGTCCGGCAGCTGGCCGGATAATCTCAAGCTCGCGAAGATGGCAGACGAGGTCGGGTTCGATTTCCTGCTCCCGATCGGACGCTGGAAGGGCTATGGCGGCGAGACCGATTATCAGGGTGCCGCGCTGGAGACGCTGACCTGGGCCTCGGGTCTGCTCGCCTCCACCCGCCGCGTTACCGTGTTCGGAACGGTGCATGCGCCGCTGTTCAATCCCGTCATTGCCGCCAAGGAAATGGTCACCGCCGATCATATCGGGGAAGGGCGCTTCGGCCTCAATATCGTGGTGGGATGGAATGAGGGCGAGTTCGAGATGTTCGGCGTCAAGCAGCGCGAGCACGAGCAGCGCTATGAATACGCGCAGGAATGGATCGACGTCATCAAAATGATCTGGTCGGACAAGGCGGACTTCGACTTCCAGGGCAAGTATCTGAGCATGAAAGGCATTCGCGGAAAGCCCAAGCCTTATGGCGGAACGCGGCCATTGATCATGAATGCCGGCGCTTCCCCGGTCGGCCAGGCCTTCGCTATTCGCAATTGCGATGCCTTCTTTTTGCAGGCCTCGCGCACATCTCTCGATGAGACGGCGCAAAAGGTTGCCTCCGCCAAGGAGCAGGCCAAGGCGCAGGGCAGGGAGCTCGGCGTCTATACCGTCGGCGTGGTGACCTGCCGGCCAACCAGGAAAGAGGCCGAAGACTACTATCACTATTCGATCGTGGAGCACGCCGACTGGTCCGCGGTGGATAGCATTCTCGCCATCAAGAACATCACCGCGCAGAACACGCCGCCGGAGAAGTTTGCTCAGATTCGCACAGGCTACGCGCAAGGCATGGGGGGACTGCCCATCGTCGGCGATCCCGACCACGTGGCGAACAACCTCATCGATCTCAGCCGGGCCGGCTTGACCGGGATCGCCATCTCGCTCGTCAACTACCTCGACGAGCTTGCCTTCTTCTGCGGCGAGGTTTTGCCGCGGCTCGAGCGCGCCGGGTTGCGCGAGAAAGAATGATTGGCCGGATCAATCGAGCTTCATTCCGACAGCCTGGATTACCTTGGCGCGGACATAGGCCTGGCTACGGATGAAGGCTGCGAATTCCTGCGGGGTGGCGCTGCTCGCGGGCTCGATCCCCGCAGCGGCGAGCTTCTCGCGCACGTCGGGCATGGCGAGCACTCTGCGAATGGAGCCATGCAGCTTGTCGACCAGTTCCGATGGTGTGCCCGCAGGCGCAACAATGCTCTGCCAGATGCCAAGGTCATAGCCCGGCAAGGTTTCCGCAATGGCTGGAATTTCGGGGGCAAGCGAAAGGCGCTGCGCGCTCACGAGACCGAGAATTTTGACCTTTTTGTCCCGCCAGAGTGGAAGCGCCACATTGATGCTCTCCATTCCCAGCGGAATGTCGCCAGCGAGAATCCCGGTGATCTGGGTCGTGCCGCCGCGATAAGGCACCACGCCGAATGCAGTGCCCGCCATCATGTTCAGAAGCCCCACATTGACCTGCGAGGTCGGCGTGCTGATGCCGATCTGGAAGCTGCCAGGCTTGGCCTTTTCCTGTTCGACCAGCTCATGGATGGAATTCACCGGGATGTTGATATTTCCGACGAGTGCCGAGGGGACGAGCGCGATGAGCGAGATCGGCGCAAAATCCTTGAACGGGTCATAGGCAAGCTTGCTGTAGAGGAACGGATTCATGACCAGCGTGCCGTCGATGGCCATGAGCAGCGTGTAGCCGTCAGGGCTCGCCTTGGCGACCGCCTGCGCGGCGATGATGGTGTTCGCACCCGGCCTGTTGTCCACGACGATCTGCTGGCCGAGGTCCTCACTCATTTTTTGCCCGATGAGCCGCCCGAGAAAATCCGCCGGCCCGCCGGGCGCGAAGGGAACGATCAGCGTAATCTGCCGGGAGGGGTAGCTTTGCGCCCAAGCGGCTGAAAACGCCGCCAGAGAACCGGCGGCGAGGAGGAGACGCCGCGACAACATGATCACGCCGCCTGCATCAGGCGGCCGAGCGCCGGCATTGCGGGCGTCGTGCCGAGCTTCGATTTGAGCCGGCGCAGGCAGCCCCAAAGCACGGCCTGGTTGCTGTTGACGACCGGTTTGCCGAGCGCGCGCTCGATGTCGGCAATTGCCTCGATCTGCCTGGTGTTCGTGCAGCTGAGAAAGATTCCGTCCGCTTCCGGCCGGTCGTGACGGCGCGCAAGCTCGGACCACTGCGCAGGAGTCACATCAGCAAATTCGAGCGATTCGAGGCCGAGTGCCACGTCATGCACGACAGTGAAGCCCGTCGCATGCAGATAATCGGTGACGGCCTGATTGCTTTTGTAGGGGCTGAGCAGGATGAGCTTGCGCAGGCCGAGCGCCTGCAACGCCTCGATCACCATCCGGCTGGTCGCCACCGCCTCGATCCCGGTTGCGTCCCGCACGATGTCGAGGATGCGTCCTTCCCCCTGCGGACCCTGGGTCATGGAAGTGTCCGTGCAGTGAAAGACAATCAGCTCCGGCGCCACGTCGGCAAGGAGGCGCGCCGACGTGGCGATTTCCTCTGCCATGGCTGCAAGCGGCCGTTTCCACGGTCCGGCCACGCGCGCGCGGGCGATGTGGACGCTCAGCCCAGGCGGGGCATAGCGGTTGAATTGCGGCTCGGTCATGCTGTTGACCGACGGAATAATCATTCCGATACGCGCCTGGGTGGTCGGGCTTACACTTCGCGTCTTCTCAAGTATCGTGGCAGCTTCCATGCTTTCCTCCCCTCGCCAGTGACTTGCGGTGACAAGCGTCGATGTTGTCCCCGCCGACTGTCCGCGCAGGATCGTCAAGAATAGTGGAGTGAAGGCCAAACTGGAAGCTGGTGTGCCTTGCGCTGTGAACTATGAGGTGAAAATGAATTCGAACGACATCGATATGCGGATGTTCGCGCAACGGGCCGGTACCAATGTGACGTTCCCAGCCGGAAGCGTCGTGTTCAATAAAGGCGATGCCGGCGCCTGCATGTATGTCGTGCAATCAGGAATCATCGAAATGGTCATTGGCGAGAAGGTTGTGGAGGTCTGCGGGCCGAATGAAGCAATTGGATTCATGTCCATGATCGATGGTGCGCCGAGAAGCTCGACGGCGCGGGTAAAGGAGGCCTGTGAGCTATCTGTGATTGATCAGCGCAAATTTCGCTTCATGGTGGATGAAGTGCCGAATTTTGCCCTTTACATCATGGGCGCAATGGCACGCCGCATCCGCGGCATGGGGCAGGCGATGTAGCGCCCGGTCAGGAGGCCTTTTCCAGGAGCGCGTCGCGCACGCGCCATTCGTGCGATTCGCCGCATGCTGGGCAATGCACCCGCACTTGATGTTGACGGATGCGCAGAAGGGTGGAGATTTCGGTTTCGACGCCGCTATCGATTGGTTGTCCGCTCGCGGGGCAAACGAAGATCAGGTGTTCCATGACATGCCTCTTACCGGGAGGTTTGTGCCACGTGAATCGTGTCATCGACGTGACCGCGGTGCGATGCCGGGTCCCCAAAGCACGTTAACGTGAATGAGCGTGTACTTCATTCCTGAGAATTGTATGTGCCGGATCAATCCCGCGCAATGCGCAGGCGCGTACCCCAGGGATCGCAGGTTTCGATCCCTGCTGGCGTTGCCGTGATCGCAAGACCGGCCTTCGTCAACCGGCTGGCAAGCGCATCGAAGCTCGCGCCGTCGGCAGCCGCGAACTCGAGCCAGGACAGCCCCGCGTGCTCCGGATCGCGCGCCTTCGCGCCAGCGCTGTGCCAGACGTTGGCAGCGATGTGATGGTGATAACGCCCCGACGACATGAATGAAGCGCCATGACGGCGGCGGGTCACATCAAGCCCGACGACGCCACGATAGAAACCCTCTGCACGCATGACGTCCCCCACGCGCAGATGGACGTGCCCGATACGCAGGCCGCCGGGCGCCCCCGGATACTCTGCTGTCGCGGGGACCTCGCGCAGAATGTCATCGACATCGAGCGGATCGGTGGTGATGCGCAGATCATCGCCGGTCCACTGCCAGCTCTCTGCCGGCCGGTCGGAATAGACCTCGACCCCATTGCCTTCCGGATCGTCGAGATAGAAGGCTTCGCTCACCGCATGATCGGAGGCGCCCGTCAGCGCGACCTTGTTGCGCGCAACGTGGAGGATCCAGCGCGCGAGGTCGCCGCGCGTCGGCATCAGAAAGGCGGTGTGGTAAAGGCCCGCCTCGCGCGGGTCGTCAGGTGTTGCGGTGCGCTGCTCTTCGAGCCGCACGAGCGGCACGCCTCCCGCCCCAAGCTCCACGCTATCCCTGCCGCTGCGCAGCAACGCGAGCCCCAGCGCATGATTGTAAAATCTCGCGACGCGTTCGAGATCGCGCACTTTGAGTCCGACCGCCCCGATGTGCAGGGGAGTGCGGCTCGCAAAGGTTGGCGTGGCCGAAGGGTTGCGGGCGTCCATGGGCGTTATATTGGCGCTTTCGGGAGCGAGCGCAATATGACGGGAAGCAACGTTGCTCGCGCAGACCGCTCTCTCTATACCGGTGACCGGCTTATTTCACGCTGCTAAGGAGCCGGCTTTGTCCGTCGATGCATCGACCGTCCGCCGCATTGCCCATCTCGCGCGCATCGCCGTTGCGGAGGAGGAGATTGAGCCGCTGCGTGATGAGCTCAATGCCATTCTTGCGTTCGTAGAGCAGCTTGCGGAAGTGAATGTCGATGACGTGGAGCCCATGACTTCGGTCATTCCCATGCGCATGAAGAAACGCGAGGACAAGGTGACCGACGGCGGAATTGCCGATGACATTGTGCGCAACGC
>CATPCO010000485.1 GCA_955652925.1 uncultured Xanthobacteraceae bacterium
CTCCGATGGGTCCTGAATCAAGAACTGGCAGTGCCGACCGAATGCAATTCGATCGGTTGAAACGACGCGATTTCATCGCTCTTCTCGCCGGCGCGGCCGCCGCGCGGCCGCTTGCTTCGCGGGCGCAAGCCGCAGCGAGAATGTGGCGAATTGGCTTCATCACACACGTCGCAAATGATGCAGCTTTTGCTTCCTTGTTCGAGCGGCTGCGCGAGCTCGGCTACGTGGAGGGACAAAACCTCATCGTCGAGCGCCGGTACGCGCAGGGTAGAGCAGAGCGGTTCCCGGAGTTTGCGGAGGAGATGGTTCGACTCCATGCCGACGTGATCATCACCAGCACGACGCCCGCAGCCCTCGCGGCCAGGAATGCGACCAGGACAATTCCGATCGTCATTCCGACCGCCATTGACCCGGTCGGCACCGGACTGATCACCAGTCTGGCCCACCCAGGGGGCAACATAACGGGCGGCGCGATTCTTTCCGCGGAACTTGGCGCAAAACGGCTTGAACTGCTCAAGGAAGTGGTCCCGGACCTCGCGCGGACGGCTGTGCTGTGGAATGGCGCCAATCCGGCGAACGCACTCGCCTGGAGAGAAACAGAAGGTGCGGCGCGTGTGCTTGGCGTGACGCTCCAACCGCATGACGTGCGAAGCGCGAAGGATTTCGAGATTGCGTTTGCGGCAATAGCTCAACAGCGTCCCGATGCGTTGTCAGTTCTGACAGATGCTCTGATCACGCAGTATCAAAAGGAGATTGTGGATTTCGCCATAGACAGGCGTCTGCCGAGCGTGTTTCCCAACAAGGAGCCCATCGAAGCCGGGGGACTGATGTCCTATGGGCCTCACTTTTCCGAGATGATGCGTCGCGCTGCTTCGCAGGTGGATAAGATCCTGCGGGGCGCGCGACCCGCTGATCTTCCCATGGAGCAACCCACGACGTTCGAGCTGGTCATCAACCTCAAGACGGCAAGAGCAATGGGCCTGGCCGTGCCGCCAGTGATGCTTTCCCGCGCCGACGAGGTCATCGAATGACGGTGGTTGTTCGACCACGATCAATTTTGCTCTATGCACTGCTGCGCCGCCTCCGATGTGATAACCTCAGCCCACCCGCTCTGGGGAAGCGCCATGAGGCGGCGGCAATTCATCGCACTACTCGGCGGCGCGGCGGTCGCGTGGCCGTCCACGGCGCGGGCGCAGAAGACACCCATAATCGCGTGGCTCGACGGCGGTGGGCAGCCGCGGCCGGATTCACTGGTCGCATTTCGCAGCGGCCTCAACGAACTAGGTTACGTCGAAGGCCACAACGTCGCGGCTCCGCGCCGTCATGCACCAGCTCTTTAAGGATCATGAGAGGCAACGACAGGGCGTTGAAGAGAGCCACCCTGTGAGCCAGATTTCGTCGACAATCCCCAGCCAATCTTCTTGATTTTTATCAATTCTTCGGTGCGGCTCATTACTTTGAGTAGCTTCACAATTGGGATTTCGGCGACAAGTCCCAACCCATTTGTCCGGCTTTTATCACTGCCTCGGTACGACTCGTCACTTTGAGTGCTTTGAGAACAGTCGTAATGTGATTTTTCACTGTCGGCACTGCCATATTGAGGGTACTGGCAATGACCTTGTTGCTTTTTCCTTGCATCAGGAGCCCAAGCACCTCGATCTGTCGATCGGTCAACCCGAGGTCTTCCTGGAGTTCACGTGCCGACAGTTTATCTGAAAGTCGGGGAGACGTCGGATCCTGTCGGTCCAGAATTTCCGCCGGAATGTAAAGATTGCCGGACAGCACCAACTGAATGGCGTTGAGCATAATCTCGGGTTCCGACGTTTTTGGGATGAAACCCAGAGCACCCAGGCTGAAAGCGCGTTTTACCGTGTCTTGATCGTTCAAGGCCGAGATGATGATGATCGCAACGGTCGGGCAGCGATCCCCCAGCTCGCCAAGGACAGAGAAGCCGTCGCGATCGGGCAGGTTGATATCAAGCAGAATAAGGCTGAGGTCGGGGTGCTTCTCGACTATTTGCATCGCCTCACGACTGTTCGCAGCTTCAAACACGGCGGGCTTGCGCTTCAGTCGTTTTAAGACGGTCTGGAGCGCCCCCCGGATCAACGCGTGATCATCGACAATAAGAGCTTTCATCCGGAATTGCTTTCAACCGATCGCGCTGGCGCTAAATTGAACAAATATACCCTTTTTACGTCGTAGGCGAGACCCTCGTCGTTTGAATTACAGCCTGTTCGCAATAGTAAGCCGACAAGTTGATGCAGGTGGCGAAAGTCAAATTCATGCGCAGGGATACCTAGGTCATAGGACCTGAGGACCTCTCCTGAATACCCCTGGATGATTTACTGCGCTGCACCAATGAATGATTGTCTTAAGCAGACCGCGGCGCACGCAATGAACAGCAACTCTTGATCAAAGGACGGGTGCCGAACAGATTCGCCGCCATATCCGGTGGAGCCGCGACCGATGGAGGCTCTGATGAATTGCAGGCCACTTCTCAGCACGAAAGATGCAGCCTTTGTTGAGAAATGGAGATGGCGCCTCGCCATTTGCTACTCCGCAATCCTCCTCTCCATCGTGCTTGGCATCGTCGTGAGATCGGACGCGGCAAAGCAGGGTTTCTCTGCTGCCGCGATCGGTACCGATCATCCTCGCCCTCGTTGACGCGCGCTCCTGCTCTGTCCCCGTCCAGTAGGAGCAAATTTGAAAGGGTCACTCCGATGGAAATTGCTGAGCATCAGGCGGACAATATCACGATCGTTGAGATCAAAGGCCGCATCGACAGCAATAGCGCCAAGACATTCGGCGAAAAGCTGACCAGTCTGATCGGGGCCGGCCAGGCGCGACTCATCGTGGACCTCAAGAACATTGTTTATATCAGCAGCGCCGGCTTCCGGGCACTCCTGGTGGCGGGGCGCTGTGCTGAGGAGACGAATGGAACCTTCGCGCTATGCGGCTTATCGGGGGAGGTACAAAGGCTGTTTGATCTCGGCGCGTTTACCGACCTTTTCGTCATCTATACCTCCCGCGAGGAAGGGGTCACGCGGTTGTCGTAGCGTCCCGACCCTGAGTGCTTCTGAGAGCATGTCGATGGAACAGCTCGATATCACTCACCTGTCCTACCTTACTCGCAAGCGTCCATGAACTGCGCAAGCATTGCCTTGCGGCTGGTTCGGTAGGCTGTGTGCAGGAGCTCAAGGCCGGCAAGCAAATATTTCGCATGATCGGCCGGGCGCCCGGCGCCTTCGAGCTTGGCAATGACTTGATGCTGCTCACGGATTTGCTGCTGCACAGCTGCGATCTTCGCCTCTATTTGTCGCAGGCGTTGCTCAAGAGCGGCGCGATCCATGGCGCTTGCCCGAGCCTATAGTTGCGCCACCAGCTCCCTCGCCGCGCGCTCAGCGCCGATTGCGCCGGCATCAAGGGTTTCACTGTCCAGCGCCGCGATGCGGCGATCGATTGCGGCGATGACCTGGCGTGAAAACGGCCCGAGATGCAGGTAGAGCACCAGGTGCGCGACGACAATTCGTACCGACGCCGGGCTGTTCTTCGCGCAATTCATGAAGGTGCGCCAGAATGCTTCCCGCGCCTGCGGAATCTCGGCGACGACGCGGTGGACCGACTCGAGCGCGCTCATCTTGCTGCGCATGTCGCCTTGCGGCAGATCGCGCGCGCGACCGGAACGATCGAGCAGCGTTACCATCCGGTCGAGGCGCGCCGCGTAGGCGGCGGGGTCGTAAACCCGCTCCAGAATGCGCCTGTAGTCCGCAAGAATATCGCGCAGCGGCCGGCGCGTGTCGAAGTTGAGGCCCGTGATGCACTGGTCGCCGCCGCTCGTCGCCGCGACATCATGGTCGAGGTGCAGCCGGCCCTCGCGCACGAGCCGCCGCGTGAGCTGAGTGTTGGGGAGCGCATAGAGCAAACCGACCATGCAGATAGGAATGGCGCTAGCCTCGATGAACTCGACCATCGCGTCGGCGATTGCGACCTTCTCGCTGTCGAAACCCACGATGAAGCCTG
This sequence comes from uncultured Xanthobacteraceae bacterium, assembly GCA_955652925.1. GTDB lineage: Bacteria > Pseudomonadota > Alphaproteobacteria > Rhizobiales > Xanthobacteraceae > VAZQ01. The sequence continues at coordinate 4,021 of CATPCO010000485.1, forward strand.
CGGTCACGAAGATGCCGGCGCGGTAGATCCGGTGAATGCTCTCGACCAGGTCCCGCCGCGTGTTCTGTTTCTTCCGCATCGCGATGAGGGAAGCGGGATCCGGACTTTCGATGCCGAGAAAGACGAGAAAAAAGTTTGCCGCCTTCATCATGTCCAGCAGCGCCTGATCGTCGGCGAGGTTGACCGATGCCTCGGTCGAGAATTCAAACGGCTGATCATGGGCGCGCTGCCATTCCCCCAGGCCGGGAAGAAACGCCTTGAGCGCCTTCTTGTTGCCGATGAAATTATCGTCGACGAAGTCGACGTGGCCGCGATAGCCGAGCGCGTAGAGCGCGTCGAGCTCGGCGACCATCTGCGCCGCCGTCTTGGTGCGCGGCACGCGTCCGTAAAGCTCGATGATGTCGCAGAACTCGCAGGTGAACGGGCACCCGCGCGAATATTGCACGCCGATATAGAGATAGTGATCGAGCTTGAGGAGGTCAAAGCGGGGCACCGGCGTCTTGGTCACATCCGCCTGGAATTTGGGTGCGGTGAAAATGCCGGACCGCGCGCCCGCCCGCCATGCGGCAAGGAAATCATTGATGACGCTTTCGGCCTCCCCCAGGACCCGAAAATCGGCGGCCGCGTAGATATGCGGGCTCGATGTGGCGTCGGGGCCGCCAACCACCACCGGCTTGCCGTGGGCATGGCAAAGCTCGATCAGACGCAACGTGTCGGCCTGCTGCGGCAGCATCCCGCCGGTGAAGATCACGTCGGCCCAGGCCAGGTCAGTCTCGTCCAGCGCCTGCGTGTTGCAGTCAATGAGACGAACCTCCCAGCTTGCCGGCAGCATCGCGGCAACCGTAATCAAGCCGAGCGGCGCGGTCGGGCGCCGGGCGCCCATGAGCTTGCAGGATTCGGCAAAGCTCCAGAACGTATCCGCGACGAAGCGCGGATAGAGCATGAGCACATGATTTGGACGTTCGCCCATTCCCCCTCCGGCCGACCGTTACCTACAGATTACGCCTGCTCTCAAAGTCCCCCGGAAGGGCGCTGCTACGCGATGCCACGCTCTCATTGCCATTCCAGCCGTCTGGGCGGGTGAGCTGGCGGCAGGGCCGGGACCATGCGCCTGGACATGGCGAAACGCAAG